>JBAQFZ010000102.1:0-16703 GCA_049287525.1 Halobacteriota archaeon
AATATGAGGGGCAAAAAGAGGATGATAGAATTAGAAGAAGGGCCAATCACGACGTAGAATCTGTGTTGGAAGAGATTGAAAGAATGAATAGGGAGGTCTCTATGGAGAGTGAAGCGTGAAACTATGGATATACTCTTCTCGATGTGGTAAATATTAATTATCTGAAGGTCATTTTAGTAGCCGTCATTATTTCGTTTGGCTTTGTGGGTACAGAGTGCAATACATCGGCTCATTAATGTTATATCTTGGAAAGGTTTTTATAATACAAAGTTAATCTGACAAAGTCAAATTAAATCTGATAAAACAGTAACATCTATACCTCTTTTTCCAAGGGATCTAACTGCTGCTAAAGTGTGTTTAAAGTTTCCATCGGTTATCAGTACCTTCATTCCAAAACCACCTCCTCCTTCTCCCTATCACACCTCACATCCACATATCCTTCTCCTGCCACATATTCCCCCTCTACCACTTTAATCCTTTCTGGCTCAACATGAATGCGCAACCTCATCTCCGGAATGTTTTCACGAAGTTCCAATCCCTTCAACCATATCTTCAATTTATTCCCTTCTTTTATATAACTAAGCCTCACATTCCTCCGTATCTTAAACCAATCCACCACATCAACTGCCCTCGTCACCCAAGCACCTTCTTTAAATCCTTTCTCTACCAAATATCTGTAAAAATCGCCCCAGTTATGCGGCGCTGCCAAACTTACCTGGTGCCATAGTAGAGTAACAACCCCGCCATATTTCTTTGCGTAACTAAATATTTCATCACATCTTTTTTTTTCGCCTCATCTTCTGATAGATTCAAATAGTTCCTCCTGAATAAAGACCCATCTTGAATGTTCAATGGCAATTCAACCAGATTTAAAACGTCCCTTGGTCTATACACCTGTAACGTGCCAGCCCGAACCCCCACATCGTTGTTATATCCAAAAGAGGTATCATAATAAAACCCTGCTTCATCCAATCGCTTCCATGTCTCATCATCGAAAAATAACCAGGGTATCCTCGTACCAATTTTTGTATTTGTCAATTTGAATTTTAAAATTCGTTTTAACTCTTCTTCCCCTTTCTCAACATCCTTCCAGCTATCAAGCCCGTGCACGCCAACTTCCCACCCTCCATCAACTAATCTCCTGATTAACCCCTCGTCCAAATCATACTTTGCTTCTCTTATCTTAGGTGCATTTATACCCGCTACATCTTTGAATGGTATAAAGTAAAAAGAGGATCGCACACGTAGCTCATTCTCAATCATCATCCACGCCTCAAAGCAATTCCATGGATCCTTCACGAACCTTTTCTTAAAACTTTTAGTTTTTGCCATTAATATCCTTATACCATCAATAAAATCAAGATTCGAGAAAGAATTATAAATCGCATACCCAACAGAAAACCAGCTTCTCTCTCACAGTTTACTGAAGTAATATCCACGTCATGCGTAAGTGCAACCATGCACGAATATCCCCATGGAATTGGAGGAATATCTACCAACGTCGTAAATTGCCTTAGCTTCCTCTTCAATTCATCCAGGTAGTAGCCTTTACTTCCTCTGCTCCTGGCAGTCCTACACCATCGAACTTTAAAGTTCAACTTTTCCGCGCTATCCTCACAAGCTCCTCAATGAATCTGAGCCTGAATTTAACCTCCTCAATATTCAATCTCGCTTCATGAAAGCCTTCAACGTGAAGGAACCATGCATGGTCCCACCAATTGACAATATCGGGATTAACTTCCTCAGAAAGCTTTCTCACTGCACTAAATAGGAGAGATGTTCTCCATCTTCCTCTCTTTTTCGCGTCTTCATACTCGGGCAACCTGGATTTGGCGGAAAGAAGCCCTACATTTCTATTCTACAATTCTTTTCCAATGAAAAAACGCTATATATGACATGACGCCGTATATCAAAGATACTTTTTCAATGCTTTTCATGTTTAGACTTATTCTCTTCATTTTTTTTTCTTTCTCTTTCTTTTTGCTGTTTCGATTTCTTGATACATATCATCCATCCCAGCGGCACTAAATTCAGCACTTTTAGCATTTTCAAAATCGAATATATCCCTCTCAATCCTTCTGGAATCGTTTCTATTGGGTAAATCACTTTGGATTTTGTTATCTCAACTGAAACGCCTAAATCTTTTATCATCCTCTTTATCTCTCTTATTGTAGGGATATTTATCTCTAAAAGCCCCTCATAACCTGTTTTCCTGAGGAACCACGGCTTTATAAATGATGGAATAATGAAATAAGCTGGCAAACCTGTATGCAACTCCATAAAGAAATACTTATTTGGGAATTGGAGTACAAGCTCTCCATCTTTCTTTACCACGCCCAAAAGCTCTTTTAACATCTCTCTCTTATCGGGAACATGCTCAATAACTGAAAATGCAGAAATTAAGTCAAAACTATCACGCTTGAACGGTAACGATTGGGCATCCCCTCTTACAAAAGCTAAATTTTTATAACTCTTTGAACCAATACGACTTCTACACTCTTTCACTTTCTTAGAACTGAGTTCAAAGTCAAGGCAAATAACGTTATTAAAATCTCGTCCAAATATGCATGAATTAACTCCATAGCCACATCCCACATCGAGATAGTTAATTTGTTCTATATTTTTTCTCATACTGATATAGCAATTATACAAATAAATAGCTCGTATCTCTAAGCTCGTGGATAAAGTGGTGTGTATCCTGGTTGTGACTTTACGCATCATTTTTCTATCAACTCACTCAGTAACTCTTTTGCATTATTTTTCTTATTACCTCGACAACCCTTTTACTTGCTCTTCCATCTCCAAAAACGTTCCTTTGCTTTCCCTTGGGTTCAAACATAGTAGCCATTTCGACGATCTTTCCCCTATCTGCACCAACCAGAACATTCCAGCCATCTTCCACTGTTTCTATCCACTCTGTCGTTTCTCTTAGTGTGATGCATGGCACTTTTAATATATATGCCTCCTTTTGCACTCCTCCTGAATCCGTTAACACCTTCTTTGCCTGGCTCATGAGTTTCAAAAAGTCAAAATAACCAAGAGGCTTTATAAACTTGACTGGTTCTTTTAACCTCTCATAAAACCCGTATAGCCTTAAATACTTTCTCGCTCGTGGATGGACTGGAAATACAATCTCTCCCCCTATATCGCATAATGCAGCAACAATATTGCTAAGATTTCCTTTATCGTCGGTATTATTTTGTCTATGAATTGTAGCGAGGAGATATTGCTTGCTTTTTAAGCCGAGTTCTTCTATTATTTTTGATTCTTCAGCAATTTCTTTATTTCGTAATAACGCATCCACCATCACATCTCCTGTTAGATAAATTCCTTTTGTGATCCCTTCTTTCTTTAAATTTCTTATTGCTGTTTCAGTAGGGCAAAATAATAAGTCTGAGCAGTGGTCTGTTAAAATGCGGTTTATTTCCTCAGGCATCGCTTTGTCATAGCTTCTTAATCCCGCTTCAACATGACCCACCTTAATGTGCAGCTTAGATGCCGCAATCGCCCCTGCTAATGTAGTGTTTGTATCGCCATAAACCAGAACTAAATCTGGATTCGATTTCATTAAAATATCTTCAACTCTCTTTATCATTTCCCCAGTTTGATATCCCTGAGAGCCCGAACCAACACCCAAGTGATAATCGGGCTCCGGAATATTTAGCTCCTCGAAGAAAACTCTATCCATTTCATAGTCATAATGCTGCCCCGTGTGTATTAAAATCTCCTCAAATTCTTTCCTTATTTCAATTGAAACGGGCGCCGCCTTTATGAAATTTGGTCTTGCTCCTATTATCGAAGCTATCTTCATTTGTATCCCTTAATAAGCTCTTGCAGCAATGATTCAAAATCTTTCGCCTTTCTCTTCCAGCTATGCTCATTAATATCCATCGCGTATTTCCTCGGATTAGCCATAATATATTTAACCTTATCAACAAATTCCTCTTTATCCCTGTAAATATAAAGATTCTCCCTACCAACTTTCATTACATCAGGAAGGGATGTGGATAAAATCGGCTTTCCGCAAGCACTATACTCAAAGAACTTATTTGGAAGTGCTATATCAGACACAGGAGTTATTTTAAATGGTATCAAACAGACGTCCATTCCCGCGATATACTCCGGAAGATTCTTGTATTCTATTAAACCATAAAATTTCACATTGTTTTCGATTCTTTTTTCTTTTACAAGTTTTTTAAACCTTCTTTCATAATCTGTAAACAGTGCTCCACCAATTATTGTAAGATAAATATCATTTCGAGTTCGTAGCATTCCCGACAATCCTTCTATAACTTCATCGAAGTTCAACCAATCCTCTAATGCTCCTACATACCCCATCACAAAACAATCCTCATCTAATCCTAACAGCCTTTTCCCTTCTCTCGAATCCATCGGCTTGAAAATATCGGTATCCACACCATTCGTAATTAACTTCGCTTCATACCCAAATTTTTTCAATCGTTCTACAAGAGAAGGCGAAACAGTTGTTATCCTATCACTCCTATCAAGATTATGCTTTGTAATCCTCCACACACCTTCCCTCAAAATCCATTTCAATAGCTTGTTCTTATAATACGCCGCCGCTGAATCCGGAAACCAATCCTTGAGGTCAAACACTACTGGAACGCCGTACTTCTTCGCCGCTTTTATCACCGCCGCACCGGCAAATATATGCGCTGCCACGATAACGTCTATCCCTGCTTCTTTTATGATTCTCTTGAACACTGCATATTGAAAAGGCGCATTCAAAGTATAGTGCAATAAAGGCTCCCTGAGAGGAAACATTGTCGCTTCGTGAACAATCAACCTCGTCTCTCTTTCTTTGCCGCGGCTAACGTGAAAATGTGGTACGTGAACTTCATGCCTCTTCGCAAGCTCCTCAAATAGGTAGTGGTGCCGCGAAGGAATTGGATGGTGTATATAATCCTGGGTGGAAACGAGCAATATCTTCATTTTTATCACTTCAATTAGTATATTATGAAGAGAGGAATATTTAGGTCATAGTCATACCAGGCAGGAGTAACTACTAATAACGAAAGGGGAAGAGCGGAATGAAAAAGATAGAGAAAACAACTTTAATCTACGGCGCCATATTAGCTTCTTTAATCGCATTATCACTTTATATCAAAGCGTTACCGTACGACAGTGTTTTTAATGGCGTGTTCGTGCGATTCAGTGGTAACGACCCGTGGTATAACATGAGGTTAGTAGATAGTACCCTGCATCACTTCCCGCATCGCATCTACTTTGACGCCTTTACGTATTACCCGCATGGCACACCCGTCCCATATGCGCCCTTATTTGATTACGCACTTGCGGTTATCATATGGCTAATCGGGCTTGGTAATCCGTACGCGACTCTGGGCGTGCACGGGATAGAAGCGATAGGTGCGTGGTATCCCGCGGTTTTAGGTGCGATTGTTGTTATCCCGGTCTATTTCATCGGAAAAGCGTTATGGAACAGAAATGCCGGGCTTCTTTCCGCGGCGTTAATCGCGATACTTCCCGGGCAGTTCTTATCACGTTCTCTTTTAGGATTCACAGACCATCACATTGCCGAGACGCTATTCAGCACGATAACCATGTTATTCCTTATCCTCGCAGTACAGAGTGCGAAGAAGCACGAGCTAACGTTTTATTCGGTGTTAGATAAGGATTGGAGTTCTTTAAAGAAGCCGTTGCTTTATTCCTTCTTTGGCGGTATCTTCTTTGGATGTTATTACCTTTCATGGAAAGGTGCACCTTTATTCGTATTCATATTGCTCATCTATGCCGTGGTTCAGTATATCATAGACCACGTGAGGGGCGAAAGTACGGATTATCTCTGCATTATAAGCATACCCCTTCTCTTTGTCCCTATGATTATGATCGCCCCGCTGCTTCATCCAGGTGCTTTGTCTTCATTTCAAGTTATCTCTCTTGCTATCGGCATGGTAGTATTCGTATTTTTGAGTGCTATTTCGTTCTTGATGAATTACAAGAAGATTGCGCCTTATGGGTACCCTATTGCGATATTGGTACTTGGAGTGTTGTCATTTGCGCTTTTGTATGCTCTGGTTCCGTCTTTATATTCTTCACTAACCGGGAACCTTCGTATATTCCTCCCCACCGAGACCCAGCTAACAGTAGCAGAGATTCATCCTATGACAATTAGGGAGGCATGGGATTGGTTCTCCACGACTTTCTTTATTGCGTTCTTCGGTTTCGCATGGCTGGGCTATGAGATAGCGCGAAAATTTCGCGCGGAGGAGATTTTGTTTGTGGTATGGAGTGCAGTGATGCAATCCGCCTGCTGGAACCCAATTACGGGCGGTGGTCAGAACAGGTTCGCGTATTATTATGCGGTGAACGCTGCACTGCTCTGCGGATTCGTGTCCTGGAAGCTAATCGAGTTGTTCACAGGACTGAGGGAGGTGGAAGAGCCATCAGGGCGGATAAAAGGTAAGAAGAAGGGCGGCACTGTTGTACGGAAGGCAAAATCAAGAGCAAAAAGTAAAACTGTGCATAAAGAAGAGCAAACAAAAGCGAAGAAGATAACGCAATATCTGCGTGCCGAGTTTATTATCACCGCAATTGTAATTGGCGTGGTTGTGTTTTATCCACCGCTAACCACATCCTTAGCAACTGCAAAATACGGCGGAGGACCAGAATATGACTGGTATGAATCGCTGGCATGGATGCGTAACAACACACCCGAACCGGGCGTATCGTACTATGCCTTATACAAAACGCCGCCAGTAAACCACACAACTGGTAGAATAGAGGATTATAATTACCCTGAAGAGGCGTATAGTGTGATAAGCTGGTGGGACTACGGGAATTGGATAATGAGAATAGCGCACCGGATACCGGTGGCTAATCCGTTTCAACAGGGTATAGGTGGTCCTATCGGAAGTGGTAAGCCAGGTGCATGCGTGTTCTTTGTTACGACTGACAAAACGAGTGCAAACGAAGTTGCGGATGTGCTCGGAGTGCGATACGTAGTGAGCGATTTCATGATGGCGGATGTCTGGAGTTCATTTTATAACAAATATGCCGCGATGACCGTATGGGCGGGTAACTTCCAATTATATAACACACTTCCATATTACTACAATACGATGGAAGCACGTTTACATGTTTTTGATGGTACACGTACGGAGGATGTAGAAGGTGAGAACATATCCGCTTTAGCTCAATATCGGTTAGTGCATGAATCCCCTACTTTTATACTGCCCCTGATTATTATGAATGAAAGTACAGGGAGTGGATTCTGGACACATATTTCCGGCAATTATAACCTTACAGCGTCACAAGCGCGGATACTTCATGGATTCCTGTTCAGTATGCCAGTGGGTATGGGCATAGAAGAAATGTTGGATAAGGGCGTTCTGCCGGAAATGCTGAAGAGCGCATTAGTCAACACTACGGGCCTTCCTATATCTCCGAATACCACTGTTGTAAAAGGTGGCAAAGGCAACTGGATAATCCGGGACGAAAAGAACAAAAATACGTTTATGGTTACGAAAAAGGATGGGAAGTTAAATGTTTACCTTTATGGTATCCGAACAGGACAGCCGAATATGAGAGCATGGACTCCTGATTATATAGAGCCGATGAGTTTCGTTAAGGTATTTGAGTACGTGAAGGGCGCGCGAATCGTAGGAACTGCGACGAATGGGACGATAGTCGAGATAGCGACAAATGTAAGCACGAATCAGGGTAGAAAATTCGGGTATGCCACGCGGACGATGTCAAACGGCACATACGAGTTCGTTGTGCCCTATTCGACTGAAGGACCGGTAGAAGGCGGTACGAAGTTCGACGTGTTCACATCGCCATATAAATTAAGAGCCGGGCCGCCTGGGGAGGAGAACGCAACGGTGAGGTGGACGGTGCAGAAGGAAGTGCATGTGCCGGAAGAAGCGGTGATGGACGGGAGAACGATAAAAGTGGATCTTTTAGCATTACCGTGAATTTACTTATCTCTGCTTATAGCGATAGCTATTGCTATTGCTTCACTACCTCTTCTATCCCCTCAATCTGGCTTAAGACCGTGATACCCCGCATTCTCCGTAACCTGTCCACGTTCTCCAAATCCTCTTTCCGCATTCTTAGTTTCAAATCCCTACCGTCAGGAAGCTTTGTTAATATTTCACCCTCCTTCTGGTCCACCGGATAGATATACACCGGCACATCTACCTTCATCGCTTGTGCCGCCGAATTTGTAATTAACGAATCCGCGATGCCATGAGCTATCTTCGCCACGGTATTCGCCGTAGCTGGTGCGATTAAAACGAAATCATATCTCCCTAACTGTATCCTTCCAGATAGGAACGGTGCATTTGGTCCCTTTTCTGAACTTAGCTGTGGGAACTTCTCTTTTACTTCGTTCAAGAGCTTATAGAACTTTAAAACCACCACACCCTCTTTTGATAGATATACGTGAACGTCCAGGTTATATCTCTTCGTGAGTTCCTCCATGAACGTCACGCACTCGGTTATCTTATCTCCGGAGCCTGTAATCCCCCACGCTATTTTTATAGTCATAGTAAACTATTACAACACGTGTACTTATAAATTCAAAACACACTGTTTGAAACTACATCGGTTTTGGGAGCAGTTAGTAATGGTAATGCTATTTCAGCACATCTAACAGAGCCACACGCTCTAATACCAGCATCTTTAACTTCTGCTCCCCCACGGCATTCAACTCTGCATCGGTTATATTAAAAAAACGCTTCAAGTTAGCTTTTTTGCCCTTATCTATGCAGCCCAGTTCATCTACCGGCATCTCTTTTAGCCCAATCTTATGCTTTAGTTCTTCCGCGACAACCGCCAGGTCCTTCTTCGCTACCGAGATGTCGAGAATAACGAGCGCTACTTCTTTCTCGCCTTCTGAAATGCCCATAGCAAGTGCACGTTCTATCTGCCTCTTACCCGCGGCATACAGCAGAATCTCCAGACCCAAATCGCTCGTTATGTTCCTGCTCAGCTCTACCGCTCGTAATGCTTTTATCACCGCGGAGGATATATGCTCCTCGCCTGCGATTAGCCCTGCATCCATAGCCTGAATAGTCACGGCGTATTTATACGCAATCGCTTTCAATATAGAAAGAAACTCGTCCACGTTTGATACCCGGACCTCACCAGCAATTATTTTACAGTTTAATCCCGGCTCTTTTTCTTGCCGCCACCACGGGTTAACCATATTACGTCACAAGCGTTCAAATCATACCACAAAATATGCCTTCCTGGGCAACGGATCGGTAGTAAGTGCATTGCCTCTTAACTTTAACCTCTTCTCCAACTCTTTATATCTGTTCCGAATTGTAATCGGACTTGTACCCGCGACTTTAGCTATCTCTTTCTCCGCCACGGTCGCATCACTAAAACTCGCAGCGAGATATATCACAGCAGCAGCGGTTCCTGTCGGTCCCCAGCCCTTAGCTGCCGCCATCCCCTCATCTTCTTTTAATAGTTCCAACGCCCTTACACTTATCGTGTCACTTAAGCCCAGCTTGGAGCAGAAACGCGGTATGTATCGTGCCGGGTCTGCCGGAGCAAGCTTTATCTCTAATTCCCTCACGAGGAATATATATGTTCTCCGTATCTTCCTCAGCGGCATTCGCGATACTGCGGTAATCTCCTTCAAGGTACGTGGAACTTCATATTCCCGGCAAGTGATGTACAGCATTGCAGAGACTAATTCCTCGATACTCCGTCCTTTAATCAAATTCCGCTTCGCCGCTCTGCGGTATAACACGGAGGTAGCCTCTCTAATATCGTTCGGCAGCTTAAGTGCTGATGCCATTCGATCTATCTCACCGAGTGCAAAGGAAAGCGTCTTTTCACTCCCTTCCATATTTATTATCCCCCGCAATCTTTTGGTACGTATAAACGCTGCCGGGATAGGCGTGCTCAACCCTTTATTATGTGTTCTATAGCTCATAGGAGGACCGGTTCTTACCCTTTTAGACGCTTGCTCTTCGTTATACGAACGCCACTCTGGTCCCAGGTCCACGAGATTATCCGCTATTATCATCCCACAGTCAGCGCAATAAAGTTCCGCATGCTTGGGGTCATTTATTATATTCATGGACTTGCATTCCGGGCACTTTCTTATTCGCTCTTCCATAAATAGATAATGTCATTTATTACATATATAGGTAGCATAGGTAGCATAGGTAGCATAGGTAGCGGAAGAATTGAGGTCTTTGCACCCGGGATAAAAACCGGCAATCTTTATATATGATGAAAAAAGAAGAGTGGTATAAAAAAAGAAGGTGATAAAAGAAATGCCAGCAGTAATAGATTTGGAGAAGTGTGATGGTTGTGGCAGTTGTGTAGAGGAGTGCCCTGTGGAGTGCATAACTTTAGAGGGAGAAGGGGACGATAAACATGCAGTAGTCAACGCAGAGGAGTGTACCGATTGTGAGGTCTGTGTGGACGTATGTGAGAAAGGTGCAATAACCATGGAGGAGTAGCGGCACATTTAGAACGAACTACAATGGGGCAAACAGCGACCCAAGAGGAAGTACCGGTAAAGATAGAGCGAGTGAAGGTGCAGAATCCGGAAGAGAAGCAGGTGATAATAGGACAGGGTAATTTCACCATATTTGCCTGTGACGACTTCTTCAAGTCGCTTTTGACCGCGGCACCGGGGATAAAATGCGCAGTTGCGATGAACGAAGCTGCGCCGAAATTGACGCGGGTTACCGGGAATGACGAAAAGCTAAAAGCACTAGCAGGTGAGAACTGCCTCCGAATCGGTGCTTCTCACTCTTTTTTTATTGCTATGGATAATGCCTTTCCCATCAATGTATTGGGTGTTTTGAAGTCGCATCCTGCGATTGTTAATATTTATGTAGCTTCTGCAAATCCGCTGGATGTTATTGTTGCCGAGACCGAACTTGGACGGGCGGTGATTGGGGTGGTTGATGGCACGTCAGCGAATAGGATAGAGAGCGAAGAGGAGAAGCGGGAGCGAAGAGAGTGGTGTAAGAAACTTGGGTATGTAGTTGATTGAGTAAGTCGCTAATTTTTGTTTCATTGCAAGAACCTTTTTATACAGAATGACATATACCTGCATATCGGTGATTGAAACAAAATGAAAAATGAAATGATTGAACAAGTTGTGCCGGGTATTGCGATTGCTGTGATTGCATGTGTATTAGTAACTGCTTTTTGCACTCCAGCCGCAGGTGCAGAATCCGGTTACACACTCACAGTCTTCCACGCCGGCAGTTTAGCCGTACCTTTTGACAGGGTTGAAGAGCAGTTAGAGGCACTGCACCCAAACGTGAACGTGCAACGTGAGTCAATGGGCAGTATAGAGGCGATAAGGCAAATAACCGATGTGGGGAGGAGGGGAGAGGTAGTTGCATCCGCGGACTACGCGCTTATACCGGAGATGATGTATCCCACATATGCCGATTGGTATGTAAAATTCGCAACGAGTGACCTTGTACTTGCATACAATCAGGAGAAGAGCAAGTATGCGGATGAAATCACACCAGATAACTGGTACAACATTCTGCGCAGAGATGGCGTAGTCTTCGGGTTCTCAAATCCGAATCTTGACCCCTGTGGATACAGAGCAGTAATGGTTTGTCAGCTTGCAGAGCTATACTACAACGATTCGGAGATATTTGACGATTTAATCCTCAACAACACCGCGATTACGATGAGCAAGGAAGGCGACACGTATTTAATAAAGATACCGGAAGTCCTGAAGCCAAATACCAAGACGGTACGCATAAGGCCGAAATCGGTTGAACTATTGGCTTTACTCGAAGAAGGCGGGATTGATTATGCCTTTGAATACCGAAGTGTTGCCGTTCAGCACAACCTGAGCTATGTGGATTTGCCACCAGAGATAGACCTGGGCACCGTAGCGTATGACGAGTTCTACAGCAAAGTCAAATTACAAGGAGCAGATGGAAAGACAATCACAGCAAGCACAATTATATATGGTATAACAGTGCCGAAGAACGCACCAAATCCGGAACTTGGACAGGAGTTTGTGCAGTTCGTTATAGGAGATGCCGGGCAGAAGATTTTAGAGGCTACCGGACAAACCCCGATTGTCCCTGCAATGGGTAGCGGGAATATACCAGCCGAATTAGAACCATACACTAAATCGGTACTGAAAACACCAATAGTAACGCCAACGCCGTTACCAACGATTATGCCAACACCCTCTCCCTCACCGACACCAGCACCAGCACCAGGCTTTGAAGCGGTATTGGCAGTTACCGCTCTGTTAGCAGTTACCTCTATTATATTACTGAGGAGGAGAAAGAGATGAATAAGCCAGGAGAGCATCAAAACCGCCTTGACAATTAATTGCACGTTCATGCAATTTCACTGCGAAGAGTATGAATATACCACTTACGAAAGAAACTCAGTGGGAACCGCAGCAGGAACTGCGGAGATGCAGGTATCGAAGCAGAAGTAATCTTGTGGCAGCTAAACAGTTTCAAATATCGCATGGTGCCTCTGCAATCTTTACCAGCGCCTCGAACTCAAGGAAATGCAATTCACCTGGGACTACAAGCACATGCGGCAGTGCACCAAATTGGTAGCACCGCAATCGTTCAAAATGGTCTGCTTTTACCACCGGTTTATCCGACCCAGCCCTCGCTATGCCCACCACTATTGAGCTCTCCAACACGTCTCCGTGCCTCTTTTTCTCTATCAAGTCCAGCAGCCTTAACGCATCAGTTATACTCATGGTAATATCAAGATAAAGCAGAGTATGCAGCCCTCGCTCCTTGTTCGCCACCACCGTATCGTAAGGCACCTCCGATATAACCCCTTTGTATGGTGGAGCGACAGTTACGGATTTACCAAATTTATAGCTCTGAAGTCCAGATAAACCTGCTACTGCGGATGATATAGAAGGCGCGTGTACTACCCTTGTCGCTATTCCCATGTCCATAGCTCTAAGCCGCAAATCCACATGCGTGGTGGCAATCATGGCATCGCCACCAGAGAGTAATACCACCTTTTGGGACTTCGCAAGCTTCAAAATGCCTGTTTCTGCACGCTCCTCCAGATCGCTGCGGTTTAATAATAATAATCGTCTGTCATAAGCTTCTTCCAGCTTTTCTAACGTTCTGCCACCCAACGGAGAGGTATAAAACTCTGCATAAACCACATCCGCAGCTTTTATCGCTTCTAAGCCCTTCAGGGTTATGTCTTTTTCATCGTATAAGCCAAGGCCAACAAAAGTGAGCATGAATAAACGTTTATTTTACGAAAAGAAAAGGGTATTGGAGAAAAAATCCAGATTCACAGCCACCACATCCAGCTCCTTCACTTCCGCATCCGTTCCAAGCAACTCGCTAAGACTCGGCTTTGTTCTTCCGCTGTCGCCCGAAAACAATTCCTTTATATACAACCCACCATCACATAAGATCTCAATATCACAACTCCCCTTAGCATAGTTCATCAATTTCATCTCATATACTCGCCTCTTACGCACCAGATCCGCCCTTCTGTGCACTACCCGCATGGGTGTCCTCTGCACTATCTCTGCACCATTCAGCTTCGCTACTGCTGCTCTTAACTCCGCCTCGTTTACACCAGTCTTTAGTAGCACCTCTACTCTATAAGTCTTATCTGCTTTCGCATTCTTTACCCTCGCCACCATTTCTCTATTCACGTATTGCAGACCCGTTACTTCCAGTTTACCCACGTTCTTCTCTTTCACTTTTGCCTCTAACATCTGTAAATCCACGTTCCTCCGCTTCGGCTCCCTTAGCTCCGCCACAAACGGACGCCCTGAGCCGAGCATTCGAGCATCTATATCCTCTCTACCACTGCCATGCAATACCATGTCCACGCTCTGAAACTCGTCCAATATCGAATCCTTTATCAGCTCCTCGACCGATTCCGCATACATCTTTCCCGTGAAATTGCATCTTTCGCAGCCCCTACCACGACATTCACGGCAGAACCACCTCGTTTGTGGTATCCCTCTCTTGAACTTTCGGTATCTACCATAGATGAAGACTGAATTCACCTGCAACTCTACCGCCTCTGTCCACAAATTCAATAAAACCACAACCTCCGGTCTATCGAACTCCGCTATCTTACCTGTCGCTTGCTCTATCCTCTTCCCTACTTCGCGGTTCAACTCCGCTTTCAGCGGCTCGGCGTAAGAAGCACCCGCCATCTCCCACATCAACTCTTCGTTCTCTATAATCAGCCCGCTTACTTTTGTACCCACTAAAAACGAACCATATTCATATTCCTTCAATGCTTCTACCGCTTTTGACACCCACACCTCTAAATTATCAAACAAGCCATTGCATAGCCAGCATTTGCCCTCTTCTATCCCCTCGCCCTTCGTTCTCAAACCTTCTTTTAGTATCTCGCCCCGATTCTTGTTCGATATCCCCGAAGAAACCTTTGCAAATTGTCTGCCAAGGCAATGGTCGCATATAGGTCCAAGCCCCTGCCGTACTATCTTCTGCGCGTATTCTATTATCTCCCCATTCTCTAACTCCTTCACACTGGTTTCTCTGCTCAGCATCTTATTATAAACTATCTTGCCACCCAAAAAATAAATAAGAAGCCAGCTAAATACGGGCTCCAATTGTTTTCTTTTCTATGCTGTAATTTCAATGATCACGGTACCCTGGTATGCACCAGGGGGAATGCCGATTGGATAGTTCACAGTGATATTGTGAGTACTTGAGGTACTGGGTTCAACGCCGACAGCGATTAATTGTGGTGATGTACTCATCGGTATCCCGTCTACTTTCATATTTGAGATTGGTAAAGTTTCGTTGCCATTGGTCATGTCGGTCCCGTGTATAGACACATTTATCACTACGCCTCCTATATTTTTTATCTGTATAGGGTTTTGATTTGAGGATAGATTCGGCATTCCAGGTGGGGCTGTTGAAAAGCCTAGCGTTGTTAACGCTCCTCCTGTACCATTTTTCACTTCAAACCCGATCACCGGATTGAGCTCTATCGTTCCGACCTTGACGCCATTATTATCAGCCGGGAGATTAGCACTATCTTTTGCCGCGACGAGAATGTTTTTTATATTTTCATCGTCCGATAGCACGAGCATGACCGAAGAAACATCTGCTGCACCATTGGCATCGCTTACGTCTACTGAAAACTCAACCGGTTCCCCCATAGATCCCCCTATATATGCTGTTGTACTTGACAGAGAAAAATGGGATTCAGCAATCAAAGGTGCAACGTTTGATATACTACACTCACTTCCGTATTCTACTTCTCCGACTACAATTAACGGTGCCAACGATATGCAAGACAAAACAACAGCAGCCAGAGTAATATACATCTTTTTATTTTCCATCTTCTCACCTCCTTTGTTTTCACTCCTCCTACAATGCTTCTATCTCAAAGGTCACTCTTCCAACGTAGTTCCCTGCGGGCAATGGAAGTGGATAGTCCTGCGAAAACGCATGTGTGTTCGATTCATCGGGAGCAAGGCTTTCGTCTATTGCTTGTAGGTCTGTGCTTAAATGTAAGCCCTCTGCATTCATATTCGCTATTGGTATGCTGCCCGTTTTACATTCTGATTGGTCAAATCCTCTCCCTGTACCGACGCTCTTACTCGCATCCCCACACCATCAGGGTCAATATTCCTTATCTGTATGGTGTCTAATGCGCTAACATTGGTAGTTCCCGGAGCACCTTCTGAGAATTGTATAGACCCAACGTCTTTCCCTGTACCATTGGTAATCTCAAAATCCTACCTGTGGATTGATAAACTGTTCTCCAACTTTAAGCCCGTTGTTGTCTGCGGATAATCCACCACTGTCGGTAGCAGTAACAAGAATATTCTTCTTGCCGTATTCCGAAGACGGTACATTCCACACTTTTGTTAAAGCTAGTCGCATGTCTCCATCCTTTGTACGTCCTACTGCTTCTGTGGGTAAAGAAATGTCACCATCGCCAAATGACTCGTCCTCTGATATAAATATCGTAACACTATTAGCAATATCCTCCTCACCGTTATCATCTATTATATCTATTGCAAATTCTACGTCTTCACCCGTGAACGCGAAGGGTATAGTAGCGTCAGCACGATGTCCAGTAGGATAAACTTCCTCTTCTGCCGTTATTTTAAGCACAAAACTATTATTGTCTATGGCTGGCGCCACATTGGTAGCTTTCGCTTCCCTTTATACAACACCCTGCCTGCCAAAAAAAGCTCTATAAAAATCGCTACCACACCCAATGCGATAACGGAATCTATAGAGATATAAGAAGGACTCTTGCTTTCCGCAACTATTGATACCTTCGAGTTTAGTCGAAGCCCGACCGTGCTCCCTATCGCGCTGCTGCTCCGCTCGTTTACGGAATTGAACACCGAAACGATATTACCCGAATAAGTTCCTGGCTTCTTTACCTTAAAGGTTACATTAACTACTCTTTCTTTCTCTGGCATGAGCACCAATTGTTCCTCTGCAAATTCTACTTCCATAATTTCACTGTTGTTTTGTTCAGGTCTTCAGAAGTAAAGAACACTACGCTCTCATGCTCATTCGCAGTATTGATGACACGTATTGGAACTTCAATAACGCCATGTGACATGAATGGTATCCATGCGTGTTCGGTTAAGCAACCCATCGTTCCATCAACCTCTCTCGTTTGACATTTGGATCGCATCCTTGGCCAAGGTAAATGTTGTACAAAGTGAGCATATCCAGTTTCAGCCCCATGCATTCAAC
>JBAQFZ010000103.1:0-5638 GCA_049287525.1 Halobacteriota archaeon
ACACGATCGGTTTGCTGTGCTTGAAACTCAAGTCAACTTTACGCTCCCTTCTGACAACTCCGGTCTCTCGCGCAGCGTTCCTCAAAAATGAGTTGGATTCACAATCCCTTATCCGAACACCTATGAACAGCGCATATATGCTCCGCTCCCGTTGGTCGCTCCGGGCTTCGCCACATTTTCACCTCCGCTATCGCTACGGTGAAAACGTCATATATGCACGGAACGTTATACGCCATTCCGCGGCAAGCAATGAATGATGCTCTCCTCGCGCTACTGGAGCTGACCAGTTTATGAGGGTTTTCATCTTGAATGGCCACCCCGACAAGGGTTCGCTATGTGACGCCCTAAGCCATGCCTACGGGCAGGCAGCTCGTGAGGCTGGTCAAGATGTCCAACTCACCAACATCCGCGAACTGGTGTTCGATCCCGTACTCCGCGGAGGCTTCACCCGCCACAACCTCTCGAATTGGATCTTCAAGAGCAGCGAAATCGGATTCGCTGGTGCGAACACCTTGTAATCGTGACGCCGAATTGGCATTCCGGCGTCCCTGCTCTGTTCAAAGGCTTCATTGACCGAGTCTTCTTGCCCGGTTTCGGTGCAGAGTATCTGGATCGATTTCCGTACGTGCGGCCGCTATTGCGCGGCCCTCGGCCGCTTGCCACCGCAGGCTAGAAAAGCGGCAGCTTGGGAGAGGCGGTGGAAACCCCTGCACCGCCCTTAGGGAGGCTCCCGGGCTTCGTGAACCCGCAAAACGTTAGGCGACATAGGTGATAAATAAATGAAATTCAACTATTGACCAATGTTATACGGATAAATTTATTAGAGCCGAAGTGCAATAAACATTAGGGAATAAAAATGGAAGAAGTAGAGACTATATATGAAAAAGGTGCCTTCAGGATTCTGAAACCGGCGAAGATAGAATCCGATGTTGTAACTGTAAGAATATTGAATAGGGACGAAGTGCTGACGGAAGAAGATATGGAAGACATCTTAGCGGCTGTTAGTGAAAGGGAAAAAGGCAAGTGCTACAAATTGAATGAAGTATTCCGATGACTTTTGAGGTCATATTTTCACCAAAGAGTTATGAACAGATAAAATCCCTCGATGATGAGCTAAAGGAACGAATAAAGAAAGCGGCTATTGAAATTGGTAATGATCCGTGGCACAAGGGAACGATAAAAGTAAAAGGCTACGAAAACATAAGAAGAAAGAGAGTTGGAAAGTTTCGACTGCTTTATACTACAGATAAACAACGAAAAGAGGTCTTGATAGTAAAGGTAGAGAGAAGAGATGAGACCACGTATAAATAGAACTACGTCGCCTAACACAGCATATACGCTTCGGGCTTGCGCCCTTGCCCTTCGGGACATTGCCTTCGGCAACGTCGTATATACTGGGAACGTTATCTGAAATGCTGTGCCTGAGAAAGACAAAAAGGATGGATGAGAAAACCTTAAGACTGAAAAGGTTTTTGACATGACCATGGGAAAAATCGTTACTGACAATCACGATGTTGTGACAACCGAACAAGAAAAGAACTTGATAGCGTGGGCTGCAATCCTGGAAATCTCAAGCTTATCATTTTAGCCCATGGAGATTTTGACCATACCGGCAATGCCGCCTATCTCCGTGAAAAGTTCGGCACAAAAATAGCCATGCACAATGGCGATTCAGGAATGGTCGAGAGCGGAGACATGTTCTGCAACAGAAAGAAAGGCAATATTCTCCTCGGAATGGTAGCCTCTATCCTCTTCGGGTTTGGAAAATCGGAAAGGTTCAAACCTGATGTATATATCGAGGATGGATACGATCTCACGGGGTACGGATTCGACGCTAGAGTTCTTCATATTCCGGGGCACTCCAAAGGGTCAATAGGAATACTAACAGTCGATGGCAACCTGTTTTGCGGCGACCTGCTTACGAATTGGGACAAACCAGTTCTAAATTCTATTATAGACGACTCGGCGTCAGCGAATGCCAGCGTCGAAAAACTTAAAAGTTTAAAAATAAATACCGTTTATCCTGGGTATGGCAAGCCATTCCCATGGATAAGTTTATAAAAAAAGCAATAAGGAGACAATCATGTCAACTTCTGTTTTGGTAGCATATGCAACACGTTACGGTTCGACGCAGGAAGTTGCCGAGGCAGTAGCGGCGACGCTGCGCGAACGTGGACTTGAGGTAGATATTCAACCCATGCGGAAAGTGCGTACGCTCGAAGGGTACCGCGCGGTCGTACTAGGAGCGCCGCTCTTCATGTTCCACTGGCACAAGGACGCGCGGCGTTTCCTGTCGCGGCACCGTGAAGCCCTCATGGAGCGACCAGTGGCAATTTTTGCACTCGGTCCATTTCATGATGAAGAGAAGGAGTGGCAGGGTTCGCGCGAGCAGCTCGAGGGAGAGCTTGCGAAGTTTCCCTGGCTGACACCGGTCGCTCTTGAAATATTTGGCGGCAAGTTCGACCCGGCGAAGCTGCGCTTCCCCTGGAGTTTCCTGCCGGCACTCAAGAACATGCCGGCAAGTGACATACGGGACTGGACGGCTATCCGCGCCTGGGCGGACAACCTGGCTGCGAAGCTCCAGCCTGCTTTGTCATAGGTGAGCGAGTTTGGGTAAGTTTTAAATAGTACGAGTCAAATAGTATGTGGAATAAGCTTCCACAGAACAATGCGTTTTGCGCAAAAAAAGGAGGTTTCTTATGAACAATCTGAAAGTGTATCGCTGGACGGGCGCGTTTGAACTGGCATGCGTCGTCCTGTGGCTGAGCCAGTTCCCGCTGTACATGATGGGGAGTCACCCGTCCGTCTATGACGGCGCGGCTTTCGGCCAACACCTATTCACCATCAAGAACATCGCATTCACGCGGATATTGCTCGACCAGGGCGTTTTCGTCACCATAATCGTATTTGCGGCAGGCTTCCGCCACCTGATCCGCAAGCACGAGCAGACTACGAGTGGGCCGGCACGTTGGTCTTCGGGGCCGCGGTGGTCTGGCTTGCTGTGACTTTGGTCGCCGATGGGCTCGAGGGCGGCGCAGTGCTCGACGCACTCAGCGGCAAAGCTGATGCTTCAGCGGTCAGAGCCCTGATCGAGGGCACGCTTCTGATCTACAACGGTTCCACTGCCTTCGCTATGACGGCGATGTTCCTCGCGGCTGCGGGCGTGTACTGCATTGGGATAGGAAAAGGGATCAGGGCGTCCAATGTCTACTTCGTGCGGTTCGGGTCGTCGTGGGCCTTGATCGATACCGCGTGGCCGAAGTGCGGCCATTTGATCAAAGAGACCGCCGAGTTGGTGTTCGGGGCGAACAAGCAGAGAGTCTCGGGCCCACCTTATATTTCGACCTGGAACTGGCAAGCGGCGAAGAAGTCTGTTGCCACACTCGCCAAGCTTGATCCGAACGTGCTGGCATGCGGTCACGGAATACCCATGACAGGCACCAGAACAGCACGTGAACTGCGACTGCGTGCCTTTTCCGATTGTTTTGCTACCTAATCAGGGCGCATATGGCAGCTTTATGGAGTGCATGAGCTGGTCTAGGCAACACCGGGGTGAGTACGCAGCCATGTTCCCCTACCCACGCTGGCTAACCGGCAGTATGCTAAGCGGAGAAGCCAGCTGCTTCCAGGATAAAATGGAAAGGATGAATGCGAATGACGAATGAAGATAAGGGTGCTCGGGCGCCGCAATGACCGGAATAATTTATTTAAATAGTAAGAGCATAATTAATAGAATAAGAGGGTATAAAAAATGGAGAGAACAAGAAACTTTGACAGCAGAAGACAGGGTTTTGCTCGTTCACCTCGGGAGATGCACACCGTTACTTGTGCGGACTGCGGGGAAGAATGTCAAGTACCATTTAAACCAGATGGCACCAGACCTGTTTACTGTCAGGAATGTTACCAGAAACATCGGCCGAAACGATTTTAGCTGATGGAATGTGTAGGAAAGATTAGTGGGATTTTTCCTCTTGCTAAAGCATGAAAATATTTTTCCCCTTTTTTCCCTTTTTTACAAACCACGAACATTATCTACCAACTATTTATCCATAAACCTGAAAACCCGACGCGGCATGGAAGAACATGATGTCCATTCTGGATACTTGCAGAAAGCAGGGTGTCGGTTTCTTTGATTATGTCAAAGATACATCTTCAGAAAAACGGGCTATGACCAGATTGGCTCATCTTATTTCCCAAAAAGCATCTATTGAGTCCACCTTTTATTGAGCAGATACATCTCCACATAGGGCAAAAAACGCAAAAAAGGGTTTTCATATCGTCAAACGCGAAAAAATAGAAAAATATAAATAAGGGTTATATATAACACCTCCATAGATGGATACAAAAGTAGCGAGCAAGCAGATAATAATATTGCTTGTAGAGGATGACGAAGCGCATGCAAAACTCATAATGCGAGCCCTCGATGAAGTAAACGTGCCCAAGCGGATTTTCTGGGTTAACGATGGCGAAGCAGCGCTGGATTTTCTCTTCCATCATGGAATATACCGGGATGAAAAGGAGAGTCCTCGACCTGATTTGATTGTGCTCGATTTACGTCTGCCCAAACGTGATGGTCACGAAGTGCTGCGGGAGATAAAGAAATCACGGGAGTTACGGAATATACCGGTGGTGGTAATTACCGCTTCTCAAAAAGAAGAGGATGAGATGCTGGCGTACAGTAATTACGTCAATAGTTATCTTCTAAAACCGTCAGACTTCCATGAGTTCGCGGGGATGATATACGAAGCGGGCTCTTACTGGCTTATATGGAACCAGCATGAAAGATACGGGATGTAAGGCAAGGAAAGGAGGAGAAATCAGTTATTCCTCGGGTTCCACCCAGGTTATGTCGGTAATTTTCTAACAGTGGAAACCAATTTCAACAAACTCCTCCTGAATTCTTTCTTTATACTCACACTCGATATGAATTCAATCATTAAGGCAATAGACGTTAATTATGTATTGAAGCGATTATCCTCCAGACAGATGGAATCAGGTGGATATTATGGTACCGAATCACCACGGAGCCTGTAATCCCCCAGCTATCCTATCCTCAGATTTATACTCTAATTATTCAATTTCTTCTGATATAAATTCTTATTTTTTCACCCTTTATCTATTGTCTATATTTATTACCACAGAATCTCATTCATTGCTTAAAATATTATTGAACCATGAGACGTATAATCTGGTGGATGATCGTTGGCACTAAAGGAGGTGTGAATCGTGCTCGTATAATCAGGGCATTAAAGGATAGACCATCCAACGCCAATCAGTTGACAGAGTTAGTGGGATTGGATTACAAAACAGTAAGACATCATCTTAAGGTGCTTCAGGATAACAAGATAATTACCTCTGCTGGTGAGAGATATGGCACTGTGTATTTCTTATCCCCGGGCATGGAGAAAGAGTATGAAGTCTTTAAAGATTATTTAGATAAAATGCGGAATAAAATTAAAAGTGAAAAAGAGATAGAATAAATAGAAGGTGATAAAGATGCCGCCGTTAGTGATGCAGAACATGTTACTCGTCAATATCAAGGCGATGATCACGCTTGGGAATCTTGTACTCCTGTTATGTTTGCTTTTCATCTATTCAAGGAGTTACGAGCAGATAAAATCGAAATTCGCATTGGTGT
>JBAQFZ010000104.1:0-31901 GCA_049287525.1 Halobacteriota archaeon
TGTATAAGGAATCCCCTCTTTTCCTTCTCTTTTACAACCTCTCGATAAGCTTTTTTATATTTCCCCATCGATATTTCTTCTGCCATATTTTATCACCTCCTATTTACATTTCAATCTATATAGTCACGGACTCCCGCTTTGAAAAGCGGGGCATCCTTGGCAGTTTGTTGGCTTTAGCTCAAACTGTTATCTCTCCAGCATTAATTTTCTCTGCGGTTTTATAGGCGTCATAGATGTTATATACCCAAAATAGAGGATACAAAATGAACCCTACTAGAACAAACATCGATAGTACTAAAATAACACCGATTATGACAAACAAAATCCCTTTGCCTATCTGTCCGTTATAGACTTGCCCTAGACCAACAAATACAAATGATAAAACAGCTGCAATACCCGTGCTTTTCTTTTCTATATATGTTGGCACTTTCACTCTAACCCCGCATTTTGGGCATATCTCAGCTTCTCTATCTATTTCAGCACCGCAATTCGAGCAAAACTTTGTTTCTTTTGCCACTTTTTGTCACCCCCATTCTTTTTATATATATCCTTTCATCTATCCCATATCTCCTCACTAAGTTCAAGAGTTCTAACCATCGGTTCGACAATTCCCACTCTGACAATCGTTCTTAGGGTATTATGTTCAGCTATGAAGTCTGCGAATGGTGGGCTAATATCGTAATAGATATTCACTAATGTCTCCCCTGCAAGGTTCTTGTTTAAGACATTATCCCTAAAATCTCTAAGCACGTCTATTTCTTCAGCTGTTGGAGTCCCATAAGCAGCTGTTGCGATAAAGCAACCCCTCTCTTCCTTAAAAGCATAAGATACCGATACAACACCATATTCGGCAGTCGTAGATTCTGATTTTACCACCTTGCCGTCTTTTACAAGCTTAACCGTCAACTCGCCTCCCCTTTCTTGTTTCTGAAAGACCGCTGATACAATATCTCCCTCAGGATTTTCTATTGTATATGTTTTTGGGACAGTACCATCTACAGACTTTTGAGACCCCAAATCCCCGTAACTACCAGAGAAAGAAAGTCCCGAGGTTCCCTCGACTCTTATTTCTACTGTATAAGGACTTGCTTGGACTAATAGGATAGAACTCGCAATCAGTCCAAACATTACTAAAACTACAATGCCAATTTTTCCTTTCTTTAAATCCATATCTTTTCATTTCACCTCCTTTTGTTTTAAGTCACGAACCTCGGAATAAATTCCGAGGCATCCGTGGCGTTGTTTTTGCTCTCCCCACTGATTTTAAGCTTTTTACTCCAATCTAATCGCTGGAATCCAATCTGTGTATGTTTTTCCGTTCGCATCTGTGAACAGGGTGCATGTTATTGTTCCCCCTGTTACTTCTTTGCTGGGTTCATGGATTATCTGAGGATAAGAACCCGTAACAATTGTGTAATTATACGTCTGTCCAGCTTGCAGGATAACAGAAGGTGTAATTGTTATGTTATGATAGTCGCTGTGGTATCCGGTCCAGGTGCCACTGGCTATCAATTCGCCGTTTTTGTATAATTTAATAGACTCTGTGTGTCCACCGGTTCCAACACAGGGGTAGGTGTACAATTTGCTAACGCTGATGTTATGAGACGGTTTGATTTCACCCTTATGTATTCCCATTATGCTTGGGTAGGTGCCTGCGCCTGTGTCAAAGACGGAAGGTGCGGGTGCAAAATAATTCTCCCAAGCCTCCATCAGCGGATAGTTATCTTTATCTGAGCCTATGCTGTAAGTAGAATCTCCAATTCCATCATAGTTCGCATCGCTTCCAGTGTAATCATCCCAATAATTGCCGAGATAGTTTGTGTGTTCAATGCCGTAGTATGTGTAAGTTATAGGTTCGGTTGAGTTCCAGAAGTTAGTTGAATTCTCGGAATAGGCATTTTGGTTGTTATTCAGGAAGTTATTGAGGTAGAAGGAGTTTTTTGACGAAAAAAGCAAGCTAATGCCTTGGCTATATGTGGCATTCTTTGCGTTTGCAGTGTTGTTTGTAACTATGTTGTTGCTTGAATAAGACATGTGAATGCTATCCCAGGAGTTCGAGTTCGCGGTATTATTTTTGATTGTGTTGTTGCTTGAATAGAACAAGTAGATGCCGTACCTACCATTCGATACAGAGACATTTTCTATCCTTGAATTCTTTGCGTTTGCAAACAACACACCTTCATAGTTGTCTATTAATATTAAATCTCTCACTGTTATATTTGTGGAGTTTACAATCCCCACAAAGCCAGCATCATTCGGTATCTGCTGATCTTCTCGGTTGATCCAATAGTAAATTGGCTTTCCATTTACCTTATTACTCGTGTCTATGTTGTGGACATATTCAGAAATAGTATCACCCTCAACACCAAAGTTGTAATTGTTTCCAGACAGCATATTGTTTGTCAGTGTGTTGTTGCTCGAATAACCCAACCAGATGCCTACATCAGTGTTCGATTTTACAGTGTTGTTCGTGATATTGCTGTTGCTCGAGAAAGACACCCAAATGCCATAGTTGTTGTTAGATACGTTGTTGTTCGTCAATATGTTGCCGTTCGATGAGTACATGTTGACGCCATCATTGCTGCCCGATACGGTGTTGTTTCTCAATATGTTATTGCTTGAAGAAAGCATAAAAATATTGTCGCCGTAGTTTGAGTTTACGCTGTTATTTGCCAGCAGGTTATTGCTCGAAGAATCCAAGTAGATGCCACGCCAATTATTCGAGATATTATTACTCGTGAGCAGGTTATTGCTCGACTGCACAAGGTAAACGCCCTTAGCTGCGTAGTTGTTCGACACGTTGTTATTTGAGATGTTGCAGTGATCAGCACCGTGAAGATCAATCCCACTCTTGTATGCTCCACATTCCACCGTAAACCCGCTTATATTTACATAATCAGCAGTCACATAAAAGCCATTAGCAGAACCAGCTTGAACAATCGTTGAATCAGACCCATTCTCTGAATGTATGGTCAAACGCTTGTTCACGTTTACAGTCCCGGTGTAGGTGCCATCCCTCACGATGATGGTGTCGCCGGGGTTTGCCGCATTCACCGCTGCTTGAATCGTTGGATAATTATCCGGCACGTAAATCGTTGTTGCGGAAGCGCATCCAGCGCTTACAAATGCCAGTATTATGAATAGAACAGTGAATGCCAATACCATTCCAAATTTTCTTCTTTCCCTTTCCATTTTTTCATATCTTGTTTCTATAAATACTAAAAGTCACCATACCCCGTACTTAAGTACAAAGCCTGTACCTAAGCACGACCGCCGGTGACTTAAACTACACTATTCTCATAGGTATGGCATAGGTATATAAAAGCTCTTCGTTTTCATTTCGCGTGGAATCGAAATTCGTTATTTTTTAGGATGTGTTTTCATGGTTCGTGCTGGATTGGGCTATAAAGTGTCGAGGTGGTGAGAAGAAGAAGAATTGCTTTTTATATATCCGTGCGGGGAATAGGAATATTATCTGCTGGTTGTTTGGTAATTGTTGGACCGCCTCTAATATTGATATAACGTAAGCACTTACATGACAAAGGGTGATGATGATAATGATGCAGAATTTGAGACCAGAGCTGGATGAGAAAGATAAGAAGATTTTAGCACTTATTCTCGATAACCCGAAGATGTCCCAAAAGGAAATTGGTGACATAGTCATGCTTTCACAGCCGTCAGTTGCAACGCGGTTAAAGCGACTGCATGAGATGGGGTTTGTGGCAGAGATTACGGGGATGAACCTCACCAAAGTAGGACTTCACATTGCCAAGATAGATGTGACAGCGAGCAATCCCGCGAAGATAATCAACGCATTCAAAAACTGCCCCTTCTTTTTAAATGGCTTTATCACAAGTGGCAAAGAGAACGTGTGTCTCCTTTTTGCAGGTGAGGATGTGATGACTCTTGAGGCAATTGTGGATTTACATCTACGTGGATGTGAGGAAGTGCAAGCGGTAAATTTTTGCTCTATCCTCTCTGCTGCAAATGATTTAGTGATACCCGTAAAGATGAATACCGGGCATTCTCAAGGAACGCCATGTGGTGATGGTACTATCTGTGAGAAATGTCTTTATTACCAGGAGAGCAAGTGCCAGGGATGCCCGGGAACAGGAGTATAACAGGGGGTAAATTGTGGTTGTGGTGATACCTTCATATAAATAAATGACCAATAAATTCGCACATCGCATAGCGGACATCGAAATTTCAGGCATAAGGAAAGCATTCGAGGCGTCGTTGTCGGGTGACTTCATCAACCTGGGGCTTGGTGAACCTGATTTTGACACTCCGGAGCATATAAAAGCCGCTGCGATACAGGCGCTTAAATCGGGCTTCACCGGTTATACCTCCAACAAGGGTATGGAAGAGCTGCGGGATGCGATAAGCAGTAAGTTCCTCCGTGACAACCACTTCTCTGTCAGTCCGGATGAGATAATAGTTACCTCAGGCGCGAGCGAAGCGTTACATATCGCGATCCTTTCGGTAGTAGAACCGGGTGACGAGGTACTGATGCCAAACCCCTGTTTTGTCTCCTACGCGGCACTGACGAAGTTAGCAGAGGGAAAGCCGGTTGGCGTTACACTGAACGAAGACTATACGATGGCGATAGAAGCGGTGAAGGAGAATATTACGGTAAAAACCAAAGTACTCATCGTAAATTCTCCCGCGAATCCCACGGGTGCGGTGGAAAGCGAAGCGAACATAAAAGCGCTTGCTGACCTTGCCCGCGACCACCACATCACTATCATCTCTGATGAGGTCTACGAGTATCTCATATATGATGGTGCAGAGCACATAAGTCCTGCAAGCTTTTCGGATGATGTGATCACGGTAAATGCGGTCTCGAAGACATACGCAATGACCGGTTTTCGTTTGGGCTACCTCGCAGCCCCTGTGGACTACGTGGACCAAATGTTGAAGATCCATCAATATATTCAGGCGTGTGCATCGTCCATATCACAGAAAGCGGCATTGGCTGCTATTACCGGACCACAGGACTGTGTGGCAGAGATGAGGTGCGAGTTTAAGAACAGAAGGGACTTCGCAGTTGCTGCGCTTCGTGATATGGGTATGCACTTTCAGGTGCCAAAGGGCGCATTTTATATCTTCCCCCGGGTAGCAGCGGAAACCGAATTTGTGGAACGGCTTAGACAGAAGAAGGTAATAGTCACACCAGGCTCCGCATTTGGTAGTCGTGGCAAGGATCACGTGAGAATATCATATGCCACAGGAATAGCGAATTTGAGTCGCGCTTTTGAGCTGATGAAGAACGGGTGAAGGTTGGATGGTTATGACACTCGAACGGCATGCCCGCTACAAGGAATATTTGCACCCGGATAACGTCTTTGGCATAGACCGGGAAGTGCCGGGGTGTATCGCAGTCTGTCCCGCAAGTTGTGACGTCCAGGGCTATATCAGGCTGATTAAAGCTGGGAGATACGAGGAAGCGTACTCGCTGATTATGCAGACAGTACCTTTTCCTGCTTCTATTGGACGAATCTGTCATCACCCCTGCGAGGTTAATTGCAAACGAGGCTTATTCGATGCTCCTATTGCTATCGCGGCGTTAAAGCGATTCGCAGCTGATTATGCCTCGGGAACAGAAGAGTCAGGTCCTTCGTCGCATCCAGAACAGGCAAAAGGAGTAGCAATTATTGGCGCGGGTCCCGCAGGACTAACCGCAGCGTACCGGCTGGCAAAGAAAGGATATGCGGTAAAAGTATTTGATAAACTGCCGGTTGAAGGAGGAATGCTATTCGCCGGTATTCCACCGTACCGATTGCCCAAAGAAGTATTAAAACGTGAAATTGATGCCGTTAAGGTGACGGGAATAGAGATTGTAACAGGAGTGGAGATAGATGCGAGTAAATTTGAAAAGCTTCGTAAAGAGTACAATGCCGTTTTTATCGCCATTGGTGCGCACGTGAGCAGGCAACTCGGTGTGGAGGGCGAATATCTGGACGGTGTAGTACCCGGCGTGGATTTTCTGCGTGAGTTCAATCTCAATCTCAATTACGGTCAGGGAGAGGGAGAGGTAGAAAGATTAGAGAAACGAATAGCAGTCGTTGGCGGTGGTAATGTCGCAATGGACGTGGCGCGGTCTGCGATTCGCATGGGCGCTGATGTTACAATCGTTTACCGAAGGTCGAGGGTAGAGATGCCAGCGAGGGAGGAAGAGATAATAGAGGCAGAGGAAGAAGGCGTGAAATTTATGTTCTTAGTAAACCCAACGCGGATTTTGGGTGGCGAGGGTCGGGTAGAGAAACTGGAGCTTGTCCGGATGGAGTTGGGAGTACCGGATGAATCCGGCAGGCGGAGTCCTGTGCCTATTGAAGGTTCTGAGTTCTTGATAGATGTGGGTATGGTAGTACCTGCGATAGGACAGGCATCCGATCTGCGGTTTCTTGCGGATAGTGGTGTGGAAACAGAAAATGGCAGGACGATTAAGGCGGATTCGTGGGGCATCACGAGTGAAGAGGGGATATTCGCAGGTGGCGACTGTGTAAGAGGTGCAGCGTTCGCCATTGATGCAATAGCCGATGGTAACGAGGCTGCGGAATCTATTGACCGGTACTTAAGGGGTGTGGACTTGCAAGAAGGTAGAACACCGCTGAAAAGAGCAGAACTGCAACCGGAAGAGGTAGAATGTCTGAAGGAAGAGCTGCAGGAAGACGCGGCTGTGAACAGGATACAGAGAGAAGAAAGGAAAGAGCTGGCAATGGTTGGAATCGGCGAGAGGGAGCTTAGTTTCAAGGAGATAACCACTGGCTACTCAGAAGATGTTGCAGTTGATGAAGCAGCGAGATGCTTCAATTGTAGAAGCTGCCTTCTTACGTCTAAGCGACCACAGACGGTAGAGACCGAAGCGGTAGATGCCACGGAGTTTATGGATAGATTGACGTACGTCACGGGTGTGAATAAGTGCGCAGAATGTGGCGAATGTACCGCTTTATGTCCTGTAACGGCGATAGACCCGCTATTTTCACCGAGAGGTCTCGCGGGTAAGGCACTGATGGAAGCTGCGGATAAATTGGTATTGAGCGAAGAAATCTGGTTGTGCACCACATGTGGCATCTGCAATGCAATCTGTCCCCATGGTGTGGACTTCTTGCGGTTCGTACAGGGCATGAGAAGCTTAGCGTTAACTAAAAACAGTGTACCGCACTTCGCTGAAGGTGGGCGCATGGCTACTGAAAGTGTTGATGCCTGTGATAATAGGCTGAGATGGCTGGAAGGCAAGGGTGAAGAAGAATTGAAAGTTGCGGATGTGGGCGAGGTTTACTACTTTGCGGGTTGTCTCTCTTATCTTGACAGAGTATACCGCGACAGGACGAATTTGAAATTACTTGAAATAGGACGTAATGCGGTGAAGATACTCAATTCCATCGGTGTTGTTCCTGCGGTGAGTAAAGAAGAGCAGTGCTGTGGCCATGATTTGCTCTGGCTGGGGGACGAGGCACGATTCAAAGAGCTGATGAGAGCGAATATAGAAACGATAAGGAAAAGCGGCGCGAAGGTTGTGGTCTTTACATGCGCTGAAGGTTTAAGAACGTTTGAGGTAGATTACCGGCGGTTTTACGCAGAAGCTGGTGTTGAGTTTGAGCTTGAGTTTGAGTTTGAGTTTGTGCACCTTGCCGAGTTCTTACAGGATAAGGATTTGCCGTTTGACAGTAGTAGTCGGGAAGAGCAGATTATTACTTATCACGACCCTTGCCGGTTAAGGCACCTTGAGTTGTACGAAGCGCCAAGAACGATTTTAAAGAATATTCCGGGTGTTAAGCTGAAGGAGATGACGCATAATAGAGAAAGAGCGCCATGCTGCGGCGTGAGTGCGATGTTAACCTGCGGGCCCGTGGCAAGAGAGATGCAGGTAGAGCGGTTAGCCGAAGCTAAGCAGACAGAAGCATCAAAGTTAGTAGTAACGTGTCCCCGGTGCTGGATACACCTCGATTGTGCGAACCAGTACGTGGCGTCAGAGGAGAAGATAGCGATAGAGGATTTGACGACGGTGGTTGCTTCTCGCTTAAAATGAGCAAAGGAAGAAGCGAGGATAGAGAAGTGAAGAGCTAAGGATGGAATTAAAGGAAGCAGAAGCACCACTCCCTCGTCATCCCCCTTTCTTTGCAATGACCGTCATAAAAACAGGACCGCGCACATCTATCTTCTTCTTCTGCGATGTGATATACCGCACTGCCAGCTCGTCTACTTTTATGTTTATGTCTGCACCGCTCCGGACTATCTTCACCCTTATACTTTTATCATTCTCCGCAGACTCTCTACTCACCCAATTCTCTATCTCATGCGCGGATAACGCCGCGAACGCATCCAGGAACCTTATATTTGTTGGTACTCCCGCTTCAAACACCTTTTCCCAGTTATTAGTTCGCGGTATGCCCAATATTGAACCTTCATGCACTACTATCTCGTTCATAAACGCGGGACCGCATAAAAGCGTCTTCTCCTCCGGCTCGGTCACCCGGACTTCAATATCCTGTCCGAGTAGAGGACCGCGATATACAAGGAACTCACAGGGCGATTGCTCTTTACCCTTCTCTTCCGCGACCCGTACGATATTGCTTGCTAGCTCTTCTCCTTCGGTTGTGCCCGGCCCCTTTTCCAGGGTTACCATACCTGCAAGTTCTACATCGCTCAATGTCCAGGGCGTATAGAATTGCGGAAAAGTCAGCGCTCTCACATCATTTGTATCGTGTAATATCATCGCTAACCGCTCTACACCCAACCCGAGGTTCATCACCGGATATGGAATATCGTATTGTGCGAGCGCAGTAGGGGAATAAATCCCAAAAGTAGCTACTTCTACCCAGCCAATCTGGTGATGATAGCTAAACACTTCTATTTGCGTATCCGGCATGTAATACTTCGAGCGCTTCTCGTCCTTCTGAAATCTTATCTTTTCGAATCCGAACTGTGAAATCAGACCCGTTGCGACCTCTTTACCATCATCTATGCTTACCTCTTCGTCACATAAGACGCAGGATGCGGAATGGTAATTCCGGAGCCGTATTTCGTCTTCTCGCTGCTCCCTGCGGAAACATCTATCCACCGCGTATAGTTTTATAGGAAATGGCTTCTTATCCCAGACTGCTGCAAGGGTCAGGAACCAGCCGGAGGTCATGTGACTTCGCAACGTGCTTCTTGAAGGCACAGGTGCAAGGCTTTTCAATTCCGGCAGAACAGTATCAAACACCTTCGTTACTGCCATGTCCTCCACATCCATGCTATCTGCTATCTCGAATACCAGATCATCGCCATCTATTTCGCCTTTTTTATACCGGTGCAGCGTATTCTGTAGCGCTTCTATCTGCACCTTCGATAACTCTTTATTGAAGTAAGCGTTCATCTGCTTTACTCGCGCTTCGGAAATGCCAATGTCCGGACGTGGCAATCCCGCGAGATAATAACAGCGGTCTAAGACGGCAAGCGCTTCTGTTCCAAATTGTTTCTTCACCTCTGCTTCTTCTATTATCACTGGGTTCATTGTCTCCTCGAAGCCAAGCCGCAGATACGCCTCTCGCAGCTTCTGGATTGTTTCAAACACCGGGTGGGGTTTTCCCACACGCAACCGTGACCGTGGATATTTATCAGCCAGTTTACGCTCATTTACGTATCTTCTACCTGCGATCCATGCGGCTTCAAAATCACGCCTCGTTTCTTCTCTTATCTCTTCAGGCTTGAATTTCATTAATCGTGCGCACTCCTTTATTACATACCCTATAGGTAGCTATAGCCTTTTTAATTTTTAGATAGAACCGAGAAGCAGCAACGGATGCAAAGTCTACTTGCAGGATAACTTCACTGAGATGGAATAACGGTATTCTAAGAGAAAGCGCTTGCGAGAGAGACGAAATACTCTTTACTCGGGTTTAGGATAGGATTCAGTATTTATGTGCCGCCCAGGCTATAAAGCAGTGACAATATATACGCCAGCACGCAAAATGCAAGGAAGGTGACCGCAAGGAATATACCCGTGTAAAATCCTACACTCTCGGCGTCTATTCCCGGGCAATGCGCCTTTATTGATGCCACTGCCCGTGGGTCATAGGGAGGGTTTAACTTCAGCATGAGTCTCATCGCGTCCGAGGGGTATTTTAAACAACATTTCAGTGCAGCTATGATCTTACTCACCATTCCCTTCCTCCTCCTCCTTCTTACTTCTAATCTTCTGCAACATCTTCGTCTTCGCCTTTTATCACGGCAATGTTCTTATATCCCATCTACGGTTTTATAAATGTTTCGATATTCTTTCTGTCCGAACCTATCCTTTTATGAGCCACCCGTGTATAAGCATAGCTAACAAATATAAAGCGATAAAGAGAAGCACCAGCAGCATTGCGGTACCTATGTTTAATCTCACCATTGGTTCTCTTACAGGTTGCCTTCTCCTTGTCTCTTCTAACTCTCGCTCATATTCCGCAGCCCTTTCTGGTGTAACACTCGGTTTCTCTACTTTTAACTTCATCTCTTTCCCTTTTATTCTCAATGCAGCTATGGGATTCCTGCTCAGCCAGGCGAAAAAACCTGCCAGTCGCATTACATGCCAGTCAATAAAGTTCGCAAAGATCATCAGCGGCCCTTCGCAGAACCTTATAAGCCATCCCCCTGGTTCTTTTCTACGAACCGCTACCCATATTATCCAAAACGCAACGAAAGTGTACATCAGGAGTTCATCTATTGCCACCATTTATTACGGATGCAAACCTCCTAAACTACGAACCGCTGTTTCCACAAGCTCTGATATGTAAAACATATCCGGGAAAAAGAAGAATATAATGGAGACAGTCGCAGTTATGGCTATGGGAACGAGCATGAAAATGGGTGCTTCCTTTATTTTGCTCTCGCCGCTGCTACCTTCTGACTTCTCAAAGAATGCGGTATATATGATGGGGAAGAAATACATCACATCGAGTATAGCAACTATTAGGAGGATGTAAGGAAAAAGCGTCATTGTATCTCCTGCTTCTTCACAGCCGTGAACAAAAAAATGATGCGTTATATACCCCGCAGTCGGTGGCAGTGCACACATTCCAAGCGCACCGATAGTGAATGCTATCATTGTCACAGGCATTGTTCTCCCTATGCCAGCCATCTCGCTTATGTTCCTCTTACCCGATGCCACCATTATCGCTCCGGCACACATGAAAAGCGTTATCTTCATGAATCCATGGAAAGGAATGTGCATCATCGCTCCTTCTATTCCTTCGTGTGATAATAACGCAACTCCAAAGATTATCAGCGATAGCTGGTTTATAGTGGAATATGCCAGCCTTCTTTTCAGATTATCCTGTGCGAGGGCAAACAAATTAGCGACGATCAGCGTGAAAGTAGCTAAAAGAGCCAGTGCTAATCCAAGACCCAGTCCGTGCATCAAATCCACGCCATAGATGTAACATACCACTCGCACAATCCCGAATACGCCTGCCTTTACCACGGCAACCGCATGTAAAAGCGCACTTACCGGCGTTGGTGCCGCCATTGCAGTGGGAAGCCACGAGTGAAAAGGCATCCACGCCGCTTTCATGAACCCCAGGAGGAAGATCGCGAATAATGCCATTAGCGCCGCTCGTGATGTTTCAGAAACGAGGTTTGGTATCCCTCCGTTCACAAAATCCGTAGTCCCTGCGAAATGATAGGTTAGAACCACGGCAGCTAAGAAGAAAACGCCAGAGGTAAGCAGATACGCAAGATATTTACGACCTGCAAAGAGCGCTTCCGGTGTCTCGTCATGCGCCACCAACGGATACGTTGAGACCGTCAATATCTCGTAAAATACGAACATCGTGAGCAGATTCCCGGAAAGAGCAACACCCACCGCACCGAAGATAGCCCATGCGAAGCAGAAATAATAACGTGTTTGTGCATGCTCGTGCAGCGACCTCATGTATCCTATGGAATAGGACGATACAAGAATCCACAAGAATGTAGAAGTAATGGCGAAGATAAGCCCAAAAGCATCTACACTGAAGCCAAAATCAACATTCGGGAATGCGGTGAAGAAGGTGCATTGGATGAAGTCCCCTTCTATAATAGTCGGTACCATGGAGAAGACAATCAGAAACTGCGCGATGCTCGCAAGCATCGTCCAACCTTCTCTTATGTTCGGGCGCTTACCCGATAGAACTATAAAGATAGAGGCTATTGCAGGGCATAAAATTGCTAACAACGGTATTATTGATTCTTCTATCATGGTGCGTACCTCCTAAACCCGAAAAGAGCATTTACCTGGTCGAGTATTGGCAGGGGTACCTCCATGAGCCAGAGGTCATGTATGTTCAGGGTGCCTGTTACTGAATATAAAAACCCTATCACGAGCATTGTGAAATGCTCAACTACGCTTATCATCTTTGTAGGAACCTTTTTAGAATTATCTCATTTATCACATATATAAAAAAGCAAGTATAAAGCTAATTGCTTTTTCGCTTTGTTGTCAGTGGTGACATGTCAAATTTGCGAGAAAAAGGTAAAAAGCGAAAGGTATTTATGTACCTTACTTTTAAATAACTTCTTAGTATGATGATTATAGTTTGCTATCTGCAGCGGGAGCGAAGAATGCCAGCAGGTAGATGTATTTTAGTAACAAAATTATATTATTAACATTCTTGAGGAGAAAGAGATAGAAATCGGGAAGGGCACATATTGGAGGTAAAAAAAAGATGCTGAGTGAAATACCAATAGATTTGGAAACGGTAAGTACCAAGAATAGGGATAGGGAGATATTGCGTGTGGGGATGATCGCGGAACTGGATGCTGTAAATCTGTATGAGCAGCTCGCAGCGGTGGCGGAGCGAGAAGAGATCAAAGCGGTTCTGCTGGATATAGCAAAAGAAGAGAAGACACACATGGGTGAATTTCAGGCTCTGCTCTTAAAAGAAGACAGGGAGCAGATGGAGGAACTGGAGAAGGGAAAGAAGGAGGTGGAGGAACTGGTTGGTTGAATGAAACGTGGATGTTGTTCGAGTAGTAGTGGGAAAGGAAGTGCCACATCCAAACACCACGGAGCACTATATCGCATGGATAGAACTGTACGGGGTGAAACATCAGGTTTCAGGTGCCTGTGTTGGAGTTCAAAGGGTTCTATGCGCTTGCATATTGCAACATCCACGGTGTGTGGCAGAACTGTATAGAGATGGAATAAGAGGGAGAAATAATATGCTAACCGAGAAGATGCAAGAAGCGCTGAATACTCAGCTCAACAAGGAGTGGTATTCGGCGTATCTGTATATGTCCATGTCTGCCTACAGCACATACACCGGACTGAAGGGATTTGCTAACTGGTTCATGGTTCAGTACCATGAGGAGATGACGCACGCGATGAAGATATATGACTATATCAATGATCAGGGCGGGCAGGTAAAGCTGGCAGCAATTGAGCAGCCCGCAACAGAATTTGAGTCGCCTTTAGATATGTTCGAGAAGACGTTGGAGCACGAGAAGTTCATTACAAGGAGCATCAATGAGCTCGTTGACCTTGCGATTTCTGAGAAGGACCACGCGACGAATATCTTCCTACAATGGTTCGTTACTGAACAGATAGAAGAAGAAGGAAATGACAATGAGATTATTTCCAAGTTGAAACTTGTTGGAGAAGACGGCAATGGCTTGTTCATGCTTGATAAAGAACTGGCAGCGCGGGTATTTATACCAACTGCGGCTTCTGAAGCGGGGGGTGCGTAAAAGGGCGAAAAAATGGCAAAAGCAAAAGCAATAGTAATTTATGAAACCACCTATGGATATACGGAAACGATGGCAAAAGGAATTGAGAAAGGACTGAAAGCGGCAGGAGTAGAAGTCGAATTGAAAAAGGTCATGGCTGCAAATGCAGATGAGCTCAAAGACTTTGACGCTATTGTTCTTGGTTGCCCAACGTACCATCACGATATGATTACCACGGTAAAGACGTTTCTTTTCAAGATGAAGGACGCGGGACTGAAAGGTAGAGTTGGAGCAGCATTTGGTGCTTATGGCTTTAGTGGTGAATCTGTCGAGATGATACACGATACGATGAAGCATATCTTCGAGATGGACGTGATAGAACCAGCATTTAAACTGAAAAGCACAGAAATATTGACAATAGGGGAACAAGAGAGCAAAGAGTTCGGGAAGAAAATTGCAGCTAAGATAAAATAGAAAGGAGATAGATGAAAGATGGCAAAATGGATATGTACCGTCTGTGGATACATCTACGATGAAGAAGAAGCCGGAACGGCATTTGAAGATTTACCTGACGATTGGATATGCCCCGTCTGTGGTGCGGGCAAAGAAGCATTCGAAAGATGGCAAAAGCAATAATAATATATGAAACACGTTCGGGCAATACAGAAATGATGGCAAAAGCAATTGAAACGGGGCTGAAAGACGCGGGAGTTGAAGTCGAACGGAAAAAGGCTGCACGTGCAAGTGCTGATGACTTAAAAGACGTTGATGCTGTGGTACTCGGCTCTCCAACGTATGTTCGTGCTCTAATCGCAGCGATGAAGACTTTCCTCTTCGAGATGGATAAAGTGGAGTTGAAAGGCAAGGTTGGCGCGGCATTTGGGTCCTATGGATGGAGTGGCGAATCCATCGAGATATTGACGGAAACAATGAAGAATCTCGCGGGGATGGACGTGATAGAACCGGGATTGAGAATAAAACGTAGACCAACCGAAAAAGGACTGGATGAATGCCGCGAGTTCGGTAAGAAGATTGCTGATAGGATATAATAAAAATGAGGAAAGAGAGAAATGGCAAAATGGAAATGTGCCATGTGTGAATATATCTATGATGATGAGGAAGAGGAGGAGGGGACGAAGTTTGAGGATTTACTTTACCCGATGATTGGGTATGTCCCGCTTGTGGTGTAGGAAAAGAGGATTTTACAAAGGAGGGGGAATAAGATGGGTGTCCGAGAACTGAAACCAAATATTTATTTGGTTGGTGCGGTGGATTGGGACAGGAGGTTATTTGACGAACTAATCCCGCTACCTGATGGAACGAGTTATAATTCCTATTTGATAAAAGGAAGCGAAAAGACGGCACTGATAGATACGGTAGACCCAACTATGACTGATGTGCTGGTACGAAATCTTGAAGAACTTGAGACAGGAGATATAGATTATGTCATTGCCAATCACGCCGAGCAGGACCATTCGGGTGCATTACCTCAGATACTCGACATTTATGCCAGCGCCAAGGTAGTTTGCACACCAAAATGTAAGGATTTGCTTATGGATCTGCTCTTAATACCCGAGGATAAATTCATCACCGTAGAGGATGGAGAGACGCTGTCATTAGGCGACCAAACGCTGGAGTTCATCCATGCACCGTGGGTGCACTGGCCAGAGACGATGCTGACATATCTAAGAGAAGACAAGATACTCTTTACATGCGATTTCCTCGGCTCGCATCTCGCAACCAGCGACCTGTTTGTAACCGATGAGGCGACAGTCTATGAGGCAGCCAAGCGATACTATGCGGAGATTATGATGCCTTTCAGGATTACTATTAAGAGGAACCTCCAGAGGATAAAGGATTTAGAGATAGATATAATTGCTCCGAGTCATGGTCCCGCGTATGATAAGCCTGACTTTATCCTCGGCGCTTACATGGATTGGGCTTCTGACGGGGTAAAGAATGAGGTGATCATACCTTATATCTCAATGCACGGCAGCACGAAGAAGCTGGTAGATTACTTTGCAGGGGCTTTGATTGAACGAGGGATAACAGTAAAGCAGTTTAATCTCTCAGAACCCGATATTGGTAAATTGGCGATGGCGTTGGTAGATGCTGCTACTGTTGTGTTCGGGTCTCCAACCGTTCTGGTCGGTCCGCATCCGAAAGTTGTTTATGCGGCTTATCTTGCAAATGCGTTGAGACCAAAACTGAGATTTGTGTCTATCGTCGGGTCTTACGGGTGGGGCAGCAGGATGGTGGAGCAGCTTTCGGGTATGATACCAAACTTAAAGGTAGAACTGCTGGAACCGGTGGTGATAAAAGGAGTTCCGGGAGAGCAGGATTATAGGGCATTGGATCGATTAGCAGCAGAAATAGCGGATAAGCATAAGGCGCAGGGTATAATCAGAGAATTGTTCAGAGCATTCTGCGCAAGTTCCTGAACATGTAGAAGAGCATCCTGTTTGTTCATCCCGCTTACGAGTAAAAATCGCTTTAGGTAGTCGCACCAATTTGTTTAAGGTGGTTGGTACTTACAATCTCCCCCGCACCGATCAGGTGCCACCGTGCGCTTATTTTCCTGCCGATGGCGACCAGAGCACCTTCTTCTGCGCATATAGGGCGGCTCAATTTTAGGTTTAAAGTATCTTTAGTCACCTTCTTCACTTCGCCCATCGTGATTGCCGTCCCCACGCTTAGCATCAAACTCTCGTTCACTTTTATCGTCGTAGGCTGCATCTCCGTTGTAACACCGACGACACGCGCAAGTAAGTGAAATTGGACGGTAAGTTCAGTCCGGGTCGGTGGCAAAGAGCCAACCAGGCCCACACACTGCCCTGCGAGGGAGTCTTCGATTGTCATGCTCGGGTCCAATTTTGTGCCCACACCAATCAGTCCACCCGGAGTCACCTCCTTTAGCATCTCACCACCCGCCATTATAGAGGTTATCTCCGTCTCTATCGGTAGCCATTTCTCCCTGCCTCTCGAAGTCACCATGCGACCTGGTCTTATCTCTAACTTATCGTCCTGTCTTAGCTTACCCATCATCAATGAACCACCGACTACGCCGCCTTTTATCTCTTCTAAGGGCGTTCCGGGTTTATTCACGTCAAAAGAGCGTGCAATATACATCTGTGGCAGTTCCCCGGCGGGACGAGCAGGAGTGGGTATTATCTGCTCTATGCTCTGTATCAACACGTCCATGTTTACCAACTGCTGTGCGGATATCGGAATGATAGGCGAGTTCTCCGCAATCGTACCTTTAACGAACTCTTTTATCTGCAAATAGTGCGCTATTGCTTCCTCTCGTGACACGAGGTCTATCTTGTTCTGTGCTATCACCGTCTTCTTTATTCCCACTATGTTCAGAGCCATCAGGTGCTCCCTCGTCTGTGGCTGCGGACAGGGTTCAGTTGCCGCAATGAGAAGAACAGCACCGTCCATAATCGCAGCACCGCTTAGCATTGTCGCCATTAACGCTTCATGCCCCGGTGAGTCAACAAAGGAAACGGTTCGTAACTCATCGGTCCTTGCCCCGCAATGCGTGCATAGCTCGTCTACGGTATAACAGTCCGGCTCTTTACAAACCGGGCATTTTCTGAATGTGGCATCAGCATAGCCAAGCCTGATAGATATGCCCCGTCTTATCTCCTCGCTGTGCCTGTCCGCCCATTCGCCCGACAGAGCATACACTAAGGTCGTCTTACCGTGATCAACATGTCCTATCATTCCGATATTAACAGAAGGTTTTTTCGTTTTGTTTACCCCCAACCGATTTGTTAATCTGTATTTGTATAGCTACCTACCTCCTTAAAAGCTTTCGGGTTTTTTGAGACCATCCAAAAAGGAGAGCGCGAGAACAAAAGACATGGCTATTCAAGTTGTACCGATATAATTCTCACCATGCGAAGTTTTTTGTTATTGCCATGTTGATATGAAACATACACTATATAAACCTTTATTACTTTTGTTTTTTTATATGAGGTGTTTGAGATGGCAATCTATTATCGCCAAACGACCTTTCAACAGAGGAGATATCTGTTTGAATTGGCTGAGCTGCTGGGGAGCGTTTCAGAGGCGTGTAGACTTGAGAAGGTCTCACGTAATACATACTACTATCATTGGGAGCCCAGATATGAGAAAGAAGGCATAGAGAAGGTCTTCGGGAGCCAAAAAGTCATGCCGTGCATAACCCATACAGTTTCGAAGACAAACCACCCTTTAAAACATAGCGGTGAGAAAACCAATAGAGAACATAGAGACGTCATACACTGATTTGATTCACATTAACGTGCGGAAACACGTTAAAAAAAAAGGGAGCCCTAAAAAATCACTGCCCCCTCCCCCTTTTACCGGTTCCGAACCTATTTCAGGAACTTGGACACGAAGGGTGAGGTCTCGCCTCTACGCAGGAAATGTCCAGAAGGCCCTTCGCCCAGGAACTCAGAGAACCAGGACTCATGCTCAATCTCTTCATTTAGTATCGCCTGAGCCAGGTCATAGGTACGGTGATCCTTCCCTGCCGTCAGATTGCAGATGTGCGTATAGCCCCGAACCGCGCACCGCTCTGCTTCCACAAGCACCTTCAGTATCGCCATAACATCCGTTGGGTCTTCGGGAAGAGATGCTGGCGGACATGCCGACATGTCGTGGAACACCTTCATCTCATCTGGTAGTTTACCGCCGAGTTCGTAGATGCGGGGCACAAGAGCTTCGAAGTGGTTCCGGTCTTCGATGCGCGCAGTCTCCGCAATCTCCTTGACACCTTCTCCTTCCAGCCCAATTAGATTGAACCGAAGGATGGTATAGTAGTAGTAAGTCGTGAGCTCCGCTGCTGCATTCTTGACCAGAAGTTCTACCAGTTGGTCAACATTCACCCCGGACTTCTCTACCATTTCTCGTGTTACCTTTGCCATAATATCACCTCCGGTTTCACTAAGATGTTTTGAATATATAAACCAAACCATATCCACCTGCTACATCACGTACCATCATCACCGTAGAACCTCGACCACGACAAAGAGTATAGTACAATAATAAGTACGCCCGGGTTATAAAGTATCATTCGGAAACAGTTTGAGAGTAGGTCGGGAGAGATGAAAAAGGAGATGAAGTTTGGCACTCTCTGTGTTCATGCAGGAGAAGGCTCCGATACTCTGTACGGAGCGCATACATCGCCGATATATCAGACCTCCACCTTTGTATTTGATAATGCCGAGCAAGGTGCCGCAAGGTTTGCCGGCGAAGAAGAGGGATATACGTATACGCGTGTAGTGCCAAACACGCCCACACATGCAGTTTTAGTTAAGAAAATTGCTGCTCTCGAGGGTGGCGAGAGTGGTCAAACCTTCTCCTCGGGCATGGCAGCCATAACCGCTGTTGTTCTTTCTCAGTTAGAAAAGGGAGATCACCTGTTATCAACCGATGTAATTTACGGTTCCACTTATGGATTATTCTCTGCTATTCTAACCAGGTTTGGCATAGAGGTCAGTTTTGTCGCTACCCAGGATCTCGAAAAAGTGAAGAATAACTTAAGAAAAAATACAAAACTGGTCTTCTTAGAGACGCCAGCAAACCCCACCATGACCGTCAGTGATATCGAAGAGATATGCAAGATTGCCAGAGAAATCGGTGCTCTTTCTGTCGTAGACAACACCTTTGCAACTCCTCGTTTTCAGAGACCGTTAAAATTGGGCGCGGACATTGTTGTTCATAGCTGTACAAAATACATAGGAGGTCACGCTGATCTTTTAGGCGGCGTTGTTCTCGGAAGAGAAGAATTTGTCAAAAGCATGACGCCTGTCGTTAATAATACTGGGGCAACAATGGGTCCGCATGAAGCATGGTTGTGTATCAGAGGATTGAAAACCTTACATCTGAGAATGGAAAAGCACGCCAGCAATGCCATGAAAGTGGCCCGGTTCCTGGAGGTACATCCTGAAATCGAGTGGGTCCGATACCCGGGATTGCCATGCCATCCACAACATGAAATTGCAAAAAAGCAGATGAGCGGTTTTGGTGGCATGATCTCTTTTGGAATTAAGGGCGGCATAGACGCAGGACGCAAACTCATGAACCGCGTTGAACTGTGTGTATTAGCGGTTAGCCTCGGTTCCGTTGATACCTTAATTCAACATCCTGCATCTATGACCCACGCGAATATACCCCGCGAGGTCAGGTTGAAGACGGGAATAACCGATGATTTGGTGCGACTCTCCGTGGGTATAGAAGAGCCGGAAGACATAATAGCAGATCTGGACCAAGCTCTATTGACGTAGAGGAGGAAGAGGTTTTACGACCACCGCCACCGCCTATTGAAGATTCCTTAGTCTCGGGGTGAAGCCGCTAACACAACAAAATATTATACTTTATTACAATTTTTATATCAATAATTGAAAAATCCGTTTATGATAGCGTGCTCACATGAAGTTGCAACAGGGGTTAGAAAATGGCGTTATAAATCGTTTAATTTTAGAAATACGGAACGAGGTAAGCTTTTAATATTTCAGTCGTTAATATGATGTAGGGGGGAAAGAAAGAATGAAGAGGGGCATACAACTTGTGGTAGCCATGTCGTTATTTATCTTAATAGTAACGATGATGTCAATGTCCGCGTGGGCATATACGATTGACGGTGACATGAGTGATTGGGGCGTGAATCTCAGCGCAAATTGGAGTTTAGAAGCGACATGGGTGCCCTCAAGCCCGACTGCTTATTGGATTGTGGAGGATAATATAGATTGTTCGCAGTATTACTCCAGTGCAAACTACTGTGGGGTTCATATCACGGGCATAGGCATGTCATCTACTCACTATGCGGAACCAAAAGTGATATTGCAGAGTGGGGGTTGGACGGTTCGTAGTTATAACCAACCTTATCATGAACGCGGATGGGCTGCTCACGCACGAGAACTGAACGATATAGAAGCGATCTATTTCGATACGAACGTGACACACGCATTCTTCGCTATTCTCACTTCTATTCCGCCAGACACCGTGATGGGTGATTTAGCGATTGAACTCGCGGGCAATCCAAATACGGGTAACTACGGCTATGAGTACGGCATTGTTTTGAACGGTGCAAATAAGAATGACGTATATCAGAACCCGAAATGGTCTGATACCGACCGTTTTAAGGGTAGTGGACCCTATCGTGTAACCGGTGGTGCTCTTGTGGGCACTGCCGAAGTTGTATACACGGATACAGGTATATTGGACTATGGTAGTACCAATTGGGTGATTGAAATTAGGGTGCCAAAATCGGTATTCGGTAACTTTGACCGTTTTGGTAAATTACACACTACGTTGTATTGCGGTAATGACGTGGTGGAAATAAGCGGGTCGCACTGTAAGGAGTGTGAAGTGCCTGAATTTACCTACATCGTGATACCATTGGGTGCGACACTTGGACTATTTTATTATTACCATAGGAAACGGCGGAGATAGATAGAGAGATAGAGAGAGAGATAGATATATACCGAGATATTTATTTTTATTGTGCTCGTCGCTCTTTTATATATTTGGTATGTCAAGAAAAGAGCTAACGCTTTCAGGAAGATTTGTATATGGCAATGAATTCGAGGTTAAGGAAGGTTTTATCGTAATAGAGCGAGGTAAGATAAAAGAAATAGGGGAAGATAGGATAGAAGCAGCGGTAAAAGGTATTATCGTACCCTCATTCGTCAATGCACATACGCATATCGGTGATTCAATAGCAAAAGAGCCAGATTTTATGCCGTTAGAGCAGTTAGTGGGTCCCGGTGGGTTTAAGCATAAAATATTGACTGAAACACCTTATGACGTGCTGGTATCTGCGATGAAAGGCACTATTGAAGACATCTTCGCCACCGGTACACAGATGTTTGCGGATTTCCGTGAAGGCGGTGTCTCCGGTGTGACTGCGTTGACGGATGCGGTTGGTCGTGTGGAAGCGAGCGGTAAAGATAAATTAAGCGTGAGAATCTTTGGTAGACCCGGAGATGGAACTGAGGACTATAACCGACTTTTTGATTCGGTAGAGGGAATAGGCGTGAGCAGTGTCGCGAACTATGAACAGGAATACCTGGTACGTTTAGTTGAGGCTGCGAAGAGGAATGGAAAACAGTTTGCAATCCATGCGGGAGAACAAAATGCAGATGATATAACAGGTGCAATAGAACTTGAGCCGGATTTCATTGTGCATCTTACAAAAGCGACACAACAAGACTTTCAGAAGATGTATGATCGGAATATAGACGCTGTGGTTTGCATTCGATCCAATCTGGTGACTGGAGTGGGCTTGCCACCTTTGCGTCAGATGTTTGAATCCGGATTGACAGTGGCTGCTGGCACTGATAACGTAATGTTCAACTCGCCGGATATATTCTCTGAACTGGAGTTCATATCGAAGCTTTTTCCCCGGCTCGAAGCGAAGGAAGTGCTGAAGCTATGCACATGGAATGCAGCAAAGGTGCTGCAGGCAGATGAGTCCATAGGCACAATAGAAGAAGGAAAAAGTGCGAATTTGCTGGTGATAAGCGAAGATACACCAAATATGAGCCACGTGAGGAATACGGTAAAAGCCGTGGTAAGAAGAGCGACCCGAAGTGACCTCGCGGCGATAATACATGAAGGTGTGACCTATTCAACCTTCTTTGATAATAGTGATAGCCGCTTTGCCGCTGTGAGCGTGAAAAGAACGGTTAAGCCCCCATGAATGAGCATAATCTTGTAAGAACAAATACGAATTAAGATGCCCGAAGAGAAGAGCAAGGAGAAGGAAGGGACTAGAAGGTCAGTAAAGGTAGGAGAAGTAGAGAGAGCAATTGAGGACGCAGTGCGAGACCTCAAAGGCGAAGAGATAGAAGCCATCGCCGTGGATATACTGCATGAGATGGGCGAACGGCGGTTGAAACAGTGGCAGCCCCGATTAAACATATATGCACACGCAGCGGATATTGCAGAATGGGATAACGTACTTTTAAACCGGTATTATCCGCTATATACAAACATAAAGACTGAATGTACCGATTGCACGCAGGGACCTTGTGCTCCGCCTGGCGGGTTGTGTGGTCTGGATCTGGCTGATGCGTATCAAGCGAAGATAAGCTTACAAGAGGCATGTAAAGGGCTATCACGGCAATTAACAGTAGCAAGAGCTTTGTTTAACTTCTCGCTACCGCGGTTTGGTAGGGATAAGGAGATAGATCTTGGACCCTCTATCACCTATCCCACCATGAACACGTCTATGCTGACGGGATTCTACACGAAAAATCTGGGTGACATAGAGAGAGCGTTATCTTATGCAGAATCACAACTATCCGAGTTGCTTCTATCTGCTTATTTCGGGAACGAAAGCGTAACAGAATTTGAAGAGAAGGCGTTACATGCGGGAGCTCTTACGTTCCTCGCTATGGAACTTACAGAAAGCATAAAGATGTGCTGCTTTGAGTTCTCCAACGCCGGTAAACACCCTGCAACTGAATACGCGGAGTTCCCACCGGTTGAAATCGGGGTTGGCATGGGTGCCGTGGACACAAATAAACCGGTCGTAGTTTTTTTTGGCGATATATTCCTGCCTGCATGGTTCGCTATTGAATACATGAAACAGGAAAGCCTGGATGAGAAGATAGAAATCTGCGGCGTGGGTGCGGTGGGACATGACATACCCCGGTTTTATAAACGCGGTAAAGTGCTCACTTCGGGCGTAAAGGCGAGGAAAGTATTAAGAGCTGGTATTCCGGATGTCATCGTGGTTAGCGAGCTATGCTCCGGGTTTGATGTCCTGGCAGAAGCGAAGCGGGTGGATGCGAAAGTGATAGGAACGGGATATACTGCAATTGCAGGGTTAGAAGACAGGTCAGACGATTCCGTAGAAGATGTGCTCAGGGCTATAATAGAGAATAATCTGCCGGGTGTGCGGCTAACCAATCCAGAGAAAGCAGGCGAACTCGCAGTTAAATTAGCGGACTCGATAAAGAACCGGGGTAAACGTAAAAATACCTATCTGCTCTCGGAAGCAGAGCTGAAGAAGGAGGCATTACGGTGTAACTCGTGTGACAGATGCTCTGAGGCGTGTCCCGCGAGAATATCAATAAGCAATGCGATGGCAGACGCAGAAACTAATCTTGAACCCCTTGCGAACGTTTACGATTGTTGTATCTTCTGCGGTAAGTGCGAACGGGCATGCCCTGAAGGTATTCGCATACTTGATTTGACCATAAGCGCCGCAGCCATACTTGGCAGATTAAAAGAGGATTTTTATCTTATGCGTGCCGGTAGGGGACCCATGACTGAGCTGGAATGGCGTGACCTGACTTTTGGGGTTATACTCGGCGGCAACGGTCCTGGAATGGTTAATATCATCGGCTGTGGTAATTTCCCGGGTTCGGAACGCGAAGTAGTAGCGATGACGCGATATTTCCTGGCACGGAACTATCTCGTTTGCGTCTCCGGTTGCGTAGCCGCAGACGTTGCGAAATATTTTGACGAAGAAGAGGGGAAGTATTTATTTGAGCAATACATCGCAGCGGGTGTATTAAAAGGGCTGGTGAATTTTGGTGGCTGCACTGCCATGTCGCATGTACCTGCGGCGATTTACCGTGGTGCACTGGTAGGCAGCGCGTACACACCAAAGGCAAACTGGACGCAAGTGGCGGATTATCTCTATGCGAGGCTGCCTGTGGTCGTGATAATCTGGGGTGCGGCGACTGAAGTGCTGTACTCCGTGGCATCCGGGCTTGTAAGGTCGGGCATACCGGTGGTAGTTGGACCTTCGGGGTTCAAGTTCAAGCGATTTCTTCTGGGTGATAAAGATGACCGTAGCAAATGGTGGATGTATGACGGTGTTACGGGGGAGCGTAAAGAGGTTGAACCCTGTCCCGTGCACATGCTCGTGCCGGTAGATACGAAAGAAGAAGCGATTGCGATGTGTGCCAAATTGTTACACCGACCTCTTGCGTTACGCGACCCGCGACTTGCGAGTTTAGAAGCGGAGAACGAAGCATATAAAGAGTTCTTCGGTGAATACTCAGACGATTGGCATTTATATGTAAGGTCAGAGCAGGAATTGCACGTGATGCGTAGGATGGAGTTGTTGAAGAAGCTGCAAGAGGAGTATGGCTGGGAGATAGAAGGTACGAGAATAAAAAGAGCGCGGCACCGGTCAGGTGAACTCATGGAGATGTCAGAGTATAACAATAAATACGGGATACAACTGGGCAGGTATGCAACACTCGTGCCGAGATTGATCACCCGCTCTTCTGATGAAGAATCCAAAAGGTGATAGATAGCCGTGTCGTAATTGCTCACTCATATTTTATTTTTATAGTGTTGCTATTTATCTGAGTAATGTCCTATTAATCGCAATTATGAAGAGAGATATAAAAAAAAGTAGTGTATATACTTTTACATTGCGTAAACGGCAAAGGAGGAGGAGAGCAGGAGAATGACCAGGATTGAACGAGCGGTATTTTTTTGGCTGCTAGCAGGGCTACTCCTGTTTGCTGCTACAAAACCTGCTTTTGCTGATGATGATGATGATGAGGTAGACAGCCTGCTAAACAGGTGTGAAATAGCGCCTGCTCCGGAACCTTCTGCAATGGTGTGTGGTTACGAACTCAACCCGGAGACGTTAATGCCCGGTGATATAGGTGTGCTTACGGTAACACTTAATAATGGGCATGAAAAAACACTGAAGAAAGAAATACGCATAACTACACACTATCCGGACGTTAACACGGAAGCATACTATACGATGGACGCATACATAAAAGAGGCTTATATCGTCGAAAGGAGCGTAAAAATCTACAACCGGTATATCTCCGCCGGTGTAATAGGACCGGATAAAAAGGTAAACCTCGAATTCAAAATAAAAGCACCGGGTGCGGAGGGCATATACATGCTAAAATTCGTGGCGGACATTGAGGATGTATACGGAAAAAGAAGTAGCGGTATTCACTATTTTATTCCTGTCCAGGTCAGTGGCGCTGTAAACCTGATACCGCGGGAAAACTCGGAGAACGAGGTGAAGCTGGAAGTCATAAATGAAGGGTTGTCTGATGTTAGCTGCGTATATGTTACGGCTTCTGATGTAGCCGGTGCAGAACTCCAGCCGGAAACAGTCTATGCCGGCAAGATAAACGCAGGTGACTCGGCTATTGTGGTATTCAACGTGATAAATGCAGAAGAAGGAGCAGAGTGCAGTGCTACTTTTAAAGCTACTTTTAAGCATGGTATAAATAAACACGAATCAAATCCGGTGTACGTGAATATACCGTGTGCTGCCGGAGTATCAGAAGCGACACATGAGTCAGAAAACGCTTTTGTGCCCGCGCAGACTTCTCTCACGCCTGCATCATCTCCGAGTCCAACCTCGTCATCCAAATTAGGTGGATATGGAGCGCTATTCACATTTGCCGGGCTGCTTGTATCGGGATTAGTATCTTTAGCCCGGCGGAGAAGATGAAGAAAGCGGTAAGTCAAACCATTGGAGGAACGCCTGAATTCGTTCTGGCAAGCGCCACGGCATTGCAAAAGGCGTCCGTCCGGGGAAAACGGAATAATGTTGAAAGATAGATAGAGAGATAAAGAGATGGGTAGATAGATAAATAAAATGGCAGAGACTTGTGGCATATGCAAGGAGCGAGAAGCGACAGCAAAGTGCAGTATCTGTGGTATTCCACTATGCGGCACCTGCGCGATAGAAATAAAGATAGAGGATATACATCCGGCACACCGTATAAAAGGCATTACAACTCCCGGGATAACAGGCGAAGCAGTGAAAAGGAGGATAGTATGCCCTGAGTGCGTTGCCGAGGTGGATATTTTCTGATGATGAATAGAAAAAAGCACAGACCCTTTGTATTTATAAATCTCGCCATGAGTGCGGATGGCAAGGTTTCCACAGTGAAACGGAAACAGGTCAGGATAAGCGGTGATAACGATTTAGACCGGGTGGATTCGCTCAGGGCTGGCTGCGATGCGATAATGGTAGGGATAGGCACTGTGTTAGCCGATGACCCTTCTCTGACCGTGAAGTCAGAAAAGCGACGGGCTGAGAGGAGGGAAGCAGGTAAAGCCGCGAATCCAATGCGTGTCGTGGTGGACAGCAAAGCGAGGACATCGGTTGATGCGGAAATCCTGAATAAGGGCGAAGGAGAGCACGTAATTGCTGTTTCTGAACGGGCGATAGTGGAGGATGTGGATAGGTTAGGTGATAAAGCGGAAATATGGGTCTGTGGCATTGAGGAAGTGGACCTGAAGAAACTGCTCTATTTGCTATGGCAGCGTGGCGTAAACAGATTGATGGTCGAGGGCGGAGCAACGCTTAACTGGTCTCTGCTCTCGCAGAAGCTTGTTGACGAGATATATATATACGTGGGTAACATATTGTTAGGTGGCGAGGATGCACCCACACCCGTGGGTGGCTCCGGGTTCGTTAGAGCGATTCCGAAGCTGGAGCTTTTTAGTACAGAGAGGCTGGACCAGGGTGTTTTGTTACAGTGGCGTCTTCGCAATATGAACGGTGATGAAATATGAGACTGGTCTAATTCGAATCCTTTACACAGAAGAGGGCTAAATCAGAGATTGCTCACTTTACCTATATACGTCCCATCCAGCAGATACACCTCCATATCTGCCTGCCGAAGCAGTTTCGATGCTATGGGACCCAGAAGCTTTAGCTCCGGTGAATTGAATGTGACACCACCACATAGTTCATTAAACGCCGGCATTAGAATTACCCACGGGTCACACCAACTACTTAGATCCTTATAATACGCCTTTACGGCTTCATAATCGCATTTAGCCCGAACCCATACGTTCTTCATCCGAGCATAATTCGAGTGTGAACTTGCAAGTCGTATCCGCGGATGATTATGCCCAATCAGGATGTATTTTGCTGAAAACAGCTCTGGAGAAGGCCAGGTATGCCCGTGTGTGTATCCCACTTCGTCCAGCAGGAAACCTCGCGTGCTTTTCATGTACACCTCATGCTCCAGGGGTAGTAGAGTATCCAAATGCGAGTCGTGGTTACCTTTGGTTAAATATACCGGTGCATACTCTGCGAGTGCGGCTAAGAATAACGGCACTTCTTTACGGTCGCTATAAGATATTTCCGGCACTGCGTGCTTTATATCGCCCAGTAAGACAATCGCATCTGGTTCGACTGTTTCCACACAACTTATCACAATATCTAATAATTTAGCCGTCTGACTACCGATGTTTATCCCTTTTCGTCTTAGCTCGGCTTCTATTCCCAGATGCAGGTCGGCAATCACGAGCGTTTTTATATTATTCTCCACGACTATCGCCGCTTCGTCTACCAGTGGCTTCAGATTCATCTGTCTAATAATAATAATAATATAAAAATGCTCTCTAATAATCTATTTCTTCGGGTATTGCTTTCTTTTCTGCATTGGTAAAGTAGAAGGAGCAGCGAATGAATCAGTAGAAAAAGAGGAAGGGTTAGAGCGAATTTTTATGAAGATATTAAGAATGGAATTAAAGGATAGAGGCGTAAATAGGAGAACCGGTGAGATTGCGCTAATTCCCGAATCGTTAGACGACTTATGGCACCTCAAGCATATAATAGAACCAGGCGACCTGGTTTTTTCGCTCACGTACCGGCGGTTAGAGGAGGCTACCGATAAGGTAAGACCGGATAAGACCGATAAGAAACCGCTCAGATTGGGCATCCGCCTGGAAAGCGTAGAGTTCCACAAGTTCTCGCACAGATTGCGACTAAAAGGCGTGATTGTGCATGGATTGGATACCGAACTGGGTTCTTATCACACATTTAACATCGAGTCCAAGACTGAGCTTTCAATCATCAAGACCTGGAAAGAGCATCAGTTGAAGCGGCTAAGAGAAGCTGCGAAAGCCGTAGTCGCTTCTCCTATTATCATTCTCACAATAGAGGAAGGCGAGGCAGTTGCGGGTGTAGTGCGGCAATACGGCGTGGATGAGCTGTTTTATATCCGGTCCGGTTCCGGAAAAGGCATGGACGGCGCCGGTGCACTAAAGAACGAGTTCTTTCATCAGGTGATTGAACCTTTGAAGAGCTCTTTTAGTGCCATCGCTGCGGACGCGATGATCATTGCGGGTCCGGGCTTCGTAAAGAACGAGTTCTTTTCGGTATTGAAGGAAAAAGAGCCGGAGTTAACGAAACGGACAAGAATAGAGCAGACCTCTTCTATTGGTGTTGCAGGATTCATAGAAGTATTGAAAAGGGGTGCAGTGAACAGGTTAAGAGATGAGGAACGGTTAACCTGGGAAGTGAGGCTGATGGATCAGTTAATGGAGGAGATAAGCAAGGACGGGAAGGCGGTTTATGGTAAAGAAGAAGTGATAAAAGCGTTGCAGTTCGGCGCAATAGCGACTCTACTGGTCTGCGATGATAAACTCATGGTATCGAGCACAGAAGAGGAGGGTGCAGGAAGAGAGGAGATTGAAGCGATATTAGAAGATGTGGAAAGAGTTAGGGGAAAGATAGTAGTGTTCAGCACCGAGTTCGAGCCCGGGAAGAGGCTAAAAGGGCTGGGTGGGCTTGCTGCTATATTGCGTTTCAAGATATAGCATTTTTTTTTTGATGCGGGATATTCGGCAGAACGTTCTTCACGGATTCGATGAGTGCGGGTTACATATCGGTTATCACAGCCATAGGGAGACCGTGCATTCCAACGACCATCTCCAATAATGGTTGGAAGTTCACAGCGTGCAAAAGAATGTTTTCAGCAGGCATACAGTATATTCCAGGAATTCTATGGCGATGAGCATCCTTCTACTAAGACTGCTTCCAGCAAAACGTTGATGAGGGATTAAAGGAACTCGATGAAGGAAAAGGCGTCAGCCATGAAGAAGCCAAAAAGCTATTATTTGATCTCAACAGGTCTAATGCATGCCGCAATCAATTTATATTTCTGCTCGTTTGTTGCATCTTCCGGATAATCGAGGTTTATGCCTTTAGTTAAGAATGCCTCTACAATTTCCCTATACGGAATGTATAGAATGTTTATTTTGTGAGATGTTAACGGTATTCGAGCACCTTCTGTAAATTCACCATCTAAAATGGCACCTAAAAAATTACACGTATTGCGGTACGTATTCCCCAAAGGAACTAAAGCGGCTTCTATCCCTCCCGCCTTATTCCTTGAATGTTTTGTGTATTGCCTCCATGCAAGTTCGATAAACGCAGCCGGTTCACCCTTTTCATCTCTTGTTCCATTCCTCTCAAAAACATAATCCAATTCATGAACGTTACCTTCACCATCAGTCCAAGTTACCTTCCTTTTTTCACCTCTAACCTTTGGTCTGAGTCCCTTCTTGTCACAATAAAACCCAAGTTCTTCAGCCAAATTTATCAACCTGTTGGAAAAGAATTCCTCAAAGAAGTTTCCAATGAGCTGACCAAGTTTGTGCCCTGGTGATGTAACCTTCACCACGATTATCCCTCCATCCACAGTCGTCCCTCGTGAAGAGCCCAACCTTTTTATTTCGCCAAAGAACGACATCTCCAGCCGAGTTGCATCAGCATAGTCATAGTTATTTGTGTACGGCGGTGATGTTATAATTAAGTCAATGGAGTCATCTGCAATTTTCGAACATGCCCTTGAGTCATCTTCAAAAACCTTTGCCTTGCGTTTCTTAACAACCTGAATTTTAGCGATTATAGGCACCATGTAGCACTATGTAATATTTTATCGGCGCCCATTGCCTTCATGAGCAATAATTGCTTCTTAGTGGCTCTGGAAAGTTTCCATCTCACCTTGCCTTTATAGGAGAATTCGACAAGAGTGAGATTTTTCAGTTCATCCACAGCCTGATCAACCGACATATCTATGCTGGCTTTCTTCAACCTGAATTTGACAATTGTTCTTAGCAGGTACGCAAGGAACACGATTGTGAGATACGCATCAATCCGTTCCGGGCGCTGGTAGCGAATGGGTCCTAAAGAGAGTTCACCTTTCAAGCTTTTGAAGGCTTTTTCGATTTCGTCCCGCTGGAAATAAATCGTGAACGACCCCGCTTTGAAAAGCGGGGCATCCTAGACGGTTTGTTTTTACACGCTTTGTTTTTCATAAACAATACCCACATTTACAACTCAATATAGCCATTCCGATTTCTTAAATCCAACCAAACCACTCCTTTTTCCATAAGTTCCATTATCCCAATGATCAACGGTACTTTGCTCGTAAATGGTAGATAAGCCAAAAATGTCAATTCATCAGATGTATTTTCATCTTTATCGGTCAAAACTGCTTTGATTCTTCCAATATCTGCTGGCAAATAGCACTCTTCTTTCGGCACAACTCCCCTCAAATAGTCCTCTCCGAGATATTCTATTTCCGCATGCCGCCACATATCGAATGGTATGAGTGATATTGGAGCACCTGTGTCCACGATAGCCTTCTCTGGTTCACCATAGCCTTCCACTGTTTTAAACCGAATACGACATTGAATTCTGAAAACTTCTCTTAACTCAGGAAGCCCCTCTACATCTGGGTGATACCTTTTTAGCACGAACTCAAGATTTATCTTAATAGACAACTATACCACGCTCCACGAAGGTAAGGGGTATGTGTTCAACGCCTGTTTTCTTTCTTGCTTCTTCTCTAACCTTTGTTGGGCTATCCCCTACCGCTACCACCTCCTTATGAACGACCGCTACCCATTTTTGAGGATATTTTCTTACCAACTCCTCGTAATGCTCTTCAGCCCATTCATCATCTTCCCAAAATCTATCAGGTATCTGTTTCATTTCTACACCCGCTTAATAGATTTATTTTGATATTTAAAAACTTTCAATAAAAAATCTTTGACAAGGAAATTTAAAATAAAGAGGAGAGTATCTAACTTTGCAACTCTCCCCTTCTATTTCTTTTGTTATTTCTCTTGCGATGATTACTCTTCCTTTTTTCTCCTTCGCGAAAATAGGAACAATAGCCCTATTATTGCTGCAACTGGTATGGCAATGGTTGTGAATTCTGGTACTGTATGAGTGATAGTTGTGACAGTATCTGTTTGAATTTTGCCTACCATAGCGGAATTTCGTGACGTTCCAGTAACATCGATCACCACAATATTGGAAGGCTCATTGTTTGGGTCTGCCGTAACTTTTAGAATTACAAATAGTGCCATATGACCCATACTATACATATCACCCCAATACTTAATTAACATTCTCTTTCTCACCGCCTCCGTATAGTTCCTCGATCAAATCCTCATACTCTACAACCAGCGATTTGCTCAGCTGC
>JBAQFZ010000105.1:0-6406 GCA_049287525.1 Halobacteriota archaeon
CTTCTTCCTCAATATCCATAACGCATCACTAAGGATGCGTTAAATGGTTCTGCTATCAAAAGACTGAACGATGTATTGAACCTTTATTTGTCAAATGAAATAGTGAACGATGTATTGAACCTTACCATTTATCAAAATACTCCGCGATGTATTGAGCCCTTCCAAGAGTAAGTAAAAGTATAAGAGTAAGTAGAAGAAAAGAGATAGGCATGCTTAGATTGTGTATTGCATGTAAAGGGTCGAGGTTGTTATGCGGGAGAAAGTCATGTCCCATACTCGCTGCGGTTTTGAAGCGCCGACCAGAATTAGATAAAATAGCCCGGACTAAGGAGTTCTTCGGTCCTTCTACTTCCATCTTCGTGGGTAGAATGGGTTATCCCACGGTAGGTGTTGGTCCGCTGACGGTGATGGACTCCGTAATAATGGGCGAGCCAGACGAGTGGTTTGCTCAGGGACTCGACATGGAAGAGATAATAGAGATGAGAAGTGCCACCTTACGTGCGAACCGGAGTGAAAATATAGTATCTCAAATTAAGTTCGTCGCGGACATGAGCGAGATAGCGATGGCAGACCGTCCGACAGATATAGAACTTGTCCTTAAGAGCAAACCCACATTCAAATTCGCGTTCTCCGATATAATACAACCGGCCGGTGCCAGAGTGGAAGTGGAGAAGATGCGGGTAACCGGGAGTCCGAAGATACCAAAGAAAGTAGAGAGCATCGTTTCTGATGACTTAAAAGCAGTAGAAGCAGCTACGGCTCTTTATGACCTCGGACTGGATGTTTATAAGGTATCGGCAGTGTTATCGTCGGGTGCATTAGGCATGAACTCGGGCAGGAAGATGGTCCCGACACGATGGAGCATTACCGCCACAGATGACATCATATACAAGAAGCTGGCAGTGCAGCTCAAAGAGTATCCACCGGTTGAGTCCTTTTATGTATATGAAGCGTCGTACATGGACAATCACTTCCTGATATTGCTCTTACCGTCTTTATTTGAGTTTGAGAACTTCGAGGCGTGGTTTCCCGGGGCTGTCTGGAATGATGCCGGGCGTCAGGGACCGGAGATATTTGAGGATTATGAAGGCTTTAAAGGACGGTGCAGCTATGCCGCGGAGGAAGGCGGGGGCTACTATGCAACGAGATTGGCGGTTGCGGAAGCATTGCATAAGATGAGACGACAGGCAGGCGTTGTGGTGTTCCGGGAGATACAACCCGGTTATTCCATACCGCTGGGCGTTTGGGTCGTTAGAGAGACTGCCCGCGATGCCTTTAGACACAGCGGTGAGAAGTTCGAGACCTGCGAAGAGGCATTAGCGTATATAGATTCAAGATTGTTGCAATTGAAGCACAGTTTGAAAATCAGTATAGCCGATTTCAAGGTGCGAAGTAGGATATTAAGACAGAGGAGGCTTGAGGACTTTTGGTAACTGTAAAGCGAGTAAATATGGAAGAGCGAAGCAAATGGACTAAATTCTGCCCACAATGCGGCAAGACCACGGATGAACTGTTTGAGTCGGTATGTAAAGACTGCTTTACCGCGGGCATAGTGCTAATAGATCCGGAGCAGATGGATGTAACACTAAGTGTATGCAAGAATTGTGGTTGTTACTTCAGAGGTAAAGAGCGGACAAGCATAGAGGATGCGGTTGTGAATTCGGTGTGGAAAGAACTAAAAAGGCGGTATGGCGGAGGGGTAGAGATAGAATGGCTAAAACAGGAAATAGAAACAGATGGAGATAGAGATAGAGCGCGTGTCACATTGACCGTTCGCGCGGTGATAAAAGGGATAGGGATAGAGATAGAAGAGACGGGAGAAATAGAAGTTAATTTTAAGCATGGTCTTTGCGAACGGTGTAACCGGATAGCAGGTGGGTATTATGCAGGTATAGTACAGATACGGGCAGATGACCGGTTCCCTACGGATGATGAGCTTGCAATGGCGGAAAAGGTAGCGTATTCCACGTTAGAAGACCCGGATTTCATATCTAAAGAGTGCGAGTTGAAAGAGGGGCTGGACATCTATGTCAGCAGCATGGAATGTGGGAGGCGGATTTCGCGTGAGATAGTAGAGCAATTAGGTGGGAGTTTCTCGGAGAGCAGCAAATTATACGGACGTAAAGATGGACGGAACATATACCGGGTATCGTTTTCTGTGCGGTTACCCGGGTTTAAGGAAGGCACGGTGCTGAGAATAAGGGATAATGTAATTTCGGTGGTGCGAGTGATAAAGGGTAGGGGTATAGAGTGCATGGATGTGAACAGCCACGAGAGAGTCTTCTTGCGGAAGAAAGCGACGAAGAAGTTGAGAAATAAGACCGGGTGATAACTTTATAAAGAATAAAACAGCTATTATTATGTAAAAGATTATTGGGGGTTAAAAAATGGCAAGAACAATAGGGATTGATGTGGGAACGAGCAATTCCGCTGCGGCTGCTTTGATAGGCGGCAAAGCTACGATAATAGCCAGTGCAGAGGGTACGAGTCTTGGTGGTAAAGCGTTCCCATCGTATGTAGCATTTACAAAAGAAGGGCAGATGCTGGTTGGAGAGCCAGCGAAAAGGCAGGCGGTGTCTAATCCAGAAGGCACGGTGATGACAATCAAGCGAAAGATGGGCACGGACTATAAGGTGAAGGTTCATGGCAAGGAATATACGCCGCAGCAAATAACTGCATTCATTCTCCAGAAGATAAAACGCGATGCCGAAGCGTTCATGGGCGATACAGTAGACAAAGCGGTCTTGACGGTCCCGGCATACTTCAATGACAACCAGAGGACGGCAACTAAGGATGCAGGTGCGATTGCAGGTTTAGAAGTTGTCAGAATAATAAACGAGCCAACTGCAGCGGCGCTGGCTTATGGCATTGATAAGACCGAGAAGGAACAGAAGATACTGGTATTCGATTTCGGCGGTGGCACCCTGGACGTAACGATAATGGAGTTCAGCGAGGGTGTATTCGAGGTTATATCCACGAGTGGCGACACACAGTTGGGTGGAACAGACATGGATAACACAATCGTGGATTACGTGGCGAAAGAGTTCAAGAAGGACTCGGGAATAGACGTAAGGAATGACAGGATGGCGTTGCAAAGGCTGCGGGAAGCGAGTGAAAAGGCGAAGATAGAGCTTTCTAATGTGCTTGAGACCGATATAAACCTGCCGTTCATCACCGCAGACGCTTCCGGACCAAAACATCTCGTGATGAAACTCACACGTGCTAAATTAGAGGAACTCGTGCGACCAATCGTGGAGAAATGCAAGACTTCAATAGCCCAGGCATTAAAGGATGCAAAACTCGCGGCTCATGACGTCAGCAGGATCGTATTCGTCGGAGGACCGACACGAATGCCAATAGTGCAGCAATTCATCGAGGATTACGTGGGTGTGAAGGGTGAACGAGGCGTTGACCCGATGGAATGCGTAGCTATGGGCGCTGCGATACAGGCAGGCGTGCTGACGGGCGAAGTGAAGAATGTGCTGCTGCTGGATGTCACTCCTCTTTCGCTGGGTATTGAGACGCTGGGAGGCGTATTCACCAGATTGATCGAACGGAACACTACGATACCCACGAAGAAGAGCGAGATATTTTCCACTGCCGCCGATGATCAAACGAGCGTAGAGATAAATGTACTGCAGGGAGAGCGCGAGTTCGCTCATGATAATACTACCCTCGGTCGGTTCCATCTCATGGATATTTTACCGGCACCAAGAGGCGTACCACAAATCGAGGTCACCTTCGACATAGATTCCAACGGTATATTGAGCGTCACTGCTAAGGACAGGGGCACGGGAAAGCAACAGGCTATCACCATCACCGCTTCGACCAAATTATCACAAAGTGAGATAGACCGGATGGTGGCGGATGCAAGGCGGTTTGAAGAGGAAGATAAAAGACGCCGTGAGACAATAGAAACGAAGAATCATGCGGAGAGTCTTGTATATACCACTGAAAAGGCGCTTACTGATCTGGGTGATAAGGTTACGGGTGAGGAGCGGGTGCGAATAAATGCGATTACAGAACGACTGAAGGAGACGATAAAGGGCGAAGATGTCCGGAAGATACGGACAGAGATGGAAGAACTGACACGTGCATTCCATGAGATTTCAACACGTGCATATCAGCAATCCGGGGCACAGTATCAGCAACGAGAGGGTCCAACAAGCGAGCCGGGTCATGTGGATGCGGAATATAAGGTAGTGGATGAGGAGGAGGAGGGATAAGGAAAAAATCCCGCGCTCCATCATAATTGCTCCAAAACCCATTCCCACGCCACATGTGGATAGCTTTTACCAAAATCACTTGCAATGTTATATTATCCCGAACCCGATGTAGTTTCCTACTAAAATATTATCATGATGCTTACAATCTGAGCCTTTAATTTTTATCACCTATCACTTATACTTCAATGATATGACAAATATCCCCTCTTTTAAAATAGGTAAAGAAGCGTAAGATTATATTTATATATTCTGCTGCTTAACTTAATGTATCGCCATCAGTCCCGAGATCCACCCGATACCAGGTTCGGAATGAGAATGAAGATAATAGCTGGAATGTCATCACAGGTTTTGGCGACGCGGATTGCGACATATCTTGGCTGTAAAGCCACGTTATGCGAGTACACGCGTTTCCCGGATGGAGAACTATACACGCGAATAGTGGACAGTGTAAAAGATGAAGAAGTAGCCATTGTGCAGAGCATCAGAACAGATTGTGATCTGATATGCCTGTTGCAACTGATAGATGCAGCGGAAGAAGCGAGCAAGACAAAGGTAGTCATCCCTTACCTGGGATATGCGCGACAGGATAAGAAATTTGAGCCCGGCGAAGCTATCTCGGCGAGGGCAATAGCGAGAAGTATCTGTGCTGCTGCCGACCTCGATACGATTTATGTGGTTAATGTGCATAACCGCGCCGTATTGCAGTATTTTGACGTGGATACACGGGAGCTGGACACATCTTACTTAATCGGTGATTACGTGGCCAAAGAAGGAATAGCACCTGTGGTGATAATAGGACCAGATGCAGGAGCTGCGGTCTTAACAAAAGCAGTTACAGCGCCTTACGGGTTCGAGTACGATGTACTGGAGAAGAAGCGGTTAACCGGAGTAGAAGTGGCGATAAAGCAGAAGAACCTGAACGTAAGGGGCAAAAATGTGGTGATCGTGGATGACATCATCTCCACCGGAGGAACCATAGCAGAGGCGGCTTCTTTATTAAAACGTCAGCAGGCAAACGATATTTACGTGGCGTGCATACACGGCGTTTTTGTGCAGAATGCCATACTGCGAATGCACAATGCTGGTGTTAAAGAGCTTATTGCTACCGATACGATTGAATCCGTGTTCAGTAAGATAAGCATAGCGAAGATGGTCGCAGAAGTGCTGAAGAACTGATAATTAATTAAAAGAACGCCTGAAGGCTGACACGGCATTCACCCATTTACACGCTAGTTCGAAACTATTCAATCCTCGGATTCCGCTATTCGCTGCGAACTACCAGGACTAACGGCTTTAGAAATCTTAACCTTCGATGTCCTGATTACTTTCGTGCCCAACTTATAGCCTTTCTCAAGTTCTTCTACAATGGTATCCTCGGGAAGGTCGTCAGCTAAGACCGTCAATATCACTTCGTGTTCATAAGGGTCGAACTTCTCGCCTACTGTTTTTAGCGGCTTTAACCCCTCTTTAGCCAGCACTGCAACCAGATTAGCATATATCAACTCAATTCCTTCAACTAATGTCTGGTCGTCCTCATTTCGTCTCGCAGATGCGATAGCCATCTCGAGATTGTCAATCACCGGCAGCAGGTTCTTTATCAGCTCTTCGGTTGCACGCATCTTGTACATTTCTTGTTCACGCGCAACTATCTTCTTGTAGTTCTCAAACTCCGCCTGGAGATATTTCAAGCGTGATAAATAATCGTCTGCTAACATTATCTGCTCTTCCAAATCATGCTTCAAGCGCCCTACTTCTTCTTCTACCATTTCTGGTTCTTCCTCATGCTCTGGTTCTGTCAAACGCGAGCCCTCCCTTTTATTTTGTCCTCTCTAAATCTGCATGGGTCCTTATCATTAAAGTTGTTGCACAATACAGAACGGGGAAATATAAAATATAATTGAACTTTACCAATTAATTACTTCTGTTTCACTCTACCTACACACTTTTTGGTACTTCTTTTTTCTTTCTTCCCAGTTTCTAAAGCGTTATATTTCTGCCCGGGCTTTGTATGTACTTCTAAAGTTTATTAATCCCCCGACTGTTTGTACAATCATGCTATAAATATCCTTTCCTGTCCGATAGACATGGGAAAAGATGTGGAAGTTCTTCATCCAGCCAATGACATGCTCTACGATAACCCTCACCTTATCTATCTGCTTATTCTTCTCCTTCTCCTCTTC
>JBAQFZ010000106.1:0-4826 GCA_049287525.1 Halobacteriota archaeon
CTCTTCGAGGGGGAAAGCTACCGGATGAAACATGCGCTTATGCGACAGAAAAATTAGGAAAAATCCCCCAACCGCTTATGGGGAATTTTCGACGATTTTTTTGTGGAATTTCGCTTGACAAAACACATCAAGCCCGCCTCCGCCGCCCGTCCCAGATATTCCCGCACCGTCTCTTTCCCGATCAAACAAGCCCGGGCGATCGCCCGATAGCTCAACCCCGAGGCTTTCAGCCTCAGAACCTCTCGTATCTTCCGCATGGATAACCTCGTTCGGGCCATTCCAACCTCCTTTCAGAGGAGGCATCTTGGCCCCTCTTTACAAAGTTATCCAGCGCCGCTTCCGATTCCGGACCCCTCGAAAAAGTGGCCGGAATCAACCGGAATCGGTGGCCGCTTTCAACCGGAATATACAGACAAATTGTGGACAAAATCGCTAAAAAAGGCTCAGTTTAGCTAGCTCAGGCTAAAAATTAGAATCAGGGAAACGTTGAAAAATCAGGGGAAATCTTGTGCCGGAGGAGGGAATCAAACCCACACGGGCCTTTCGGTCCACTGGATTTTGAGCGCATCAGCTGATAAGGCAGGAAATAGGGGCACTTGTCGACTCTACTTGTCGACCTGGTGACAGGTTAGACGACGGAATCACGGACGGGTTCTCACGAAACGGAAAAATCCGTCTGACCAAAATGTGCCGGAAGGCCTCACTTCTTCTTGCTGGCTAGGTGGACGTATAGATAAAGAAACCCGGGAAGCGCCGGGATGGCGAAGAAATACACCTGCTCCAGTTTACCCGGAAAGGCGAGTGCCGTCACTAGAATGAGCAGGGATCCCCCCAGGATGAAGAGGGAGGCCGCAAGGTCCTTGAACCAGCCGACGACGCAACCCACGAACACCAGGAGGAATCCGGCATTGACCAAATATGCTGTGATTGTACGGTCCGCTTTGTACGAGGCTAACTCGCTGACTGCTTCCAAAATCCCGAAGAGCGCCAAAAACGCGATAACCGTGCCGAAAACTCGCGCGACCCAACGGACCGCCGAAACCGAAGGCCTGTCCGAAACACCGTTCATATCACACCCCTCCTGTCCTAATGTTTGTGGTTCAACCTATATCAAAGCGAAGAGGAGAAGTCAAATCGAGGGAGGCAGACCTCTCCCCGTGTGGACACGGTGTGGACAAAATTGCTAAAAATGGCTCAGTTTAAGTAACTCAGACTAAAAACAGGAAATTGGGAAAAAGGCTAAAAATCAGGGGAAAACTGGTGCCGGAGGAGGGAATCGAACCCACCCGGAGCTTCTTACGGCCCCATACTGGTTTTGAAGACCAGAATGTTTTTTTTCTCTATATCGGGTGTAGTATTCACCTCTTTTTCAACCCAGCCAGCCTCTTCTTCGCATCATCAAATTCAGGGAGGCCAGGGTCGGCGTTTTTCCAGAGGGAGAGGAAAATGCTATTCTGTGACAGGGGATCGATATGCGGGCGACTGGGTTACCCAAACCTTCAATAGTGAAGGCAGTGTCAAAAAGGAAACTATTCCTTCCGATCAGCGGAATTCGGGCTGAAACACAAAATCATTATCATAAAAGATGATGTCCTGTCCTTTGAGCTCGACGTAAGCACCCTTCTGGTCGAATCCTTGAAACTGGCCGTCACTCCCGCCACTGGCCAGCCAGAATGTATTGTTTTGGGTGTTGATTTTATAGTGGAACCGGTTTCCCCAGGCATCCATGAGCTGTGCCTCCTCAATGAATGTCGGTACCAGATCAGCCAATTTTCCGGGCAGCTTCATTTCATCCAGTAGATACCTCTGGATGGCGACACTGGTAAAGCTGAGGTCGTTCAGACTTTTCCTGTATTTCTCCACAAGGAGCGGATCCTGCTCGCCCCCCTTCCTCTGAGCCGACGGGTCCTGCTTCCCGCTCTCTTCTCCTCCTTCGGTCTTTTCTTCCCGCCGGGAACCGATGGGCGGCTCTTTCTTGTCCTTCGAGGCAATCAGTTCATCCAGTTCCATTACGGCCAGGTTATACTGTACGGTCCCTTCGGCCTCTCCGATGATCCTCTCCAGTAGGGCTTTTCCCGCCGCCTTCTCTCCCAGCCTGATCAGCGCCTGGGCCTTAGTGAGGACCAAGGGATAACGCTCGGGATCATTCTCTAAAATCTTATCCGCATAATAGAGGGCCCGGCCCCAATCATCCACATCCGTGGCGAAGACGCAGAGCTTGTCATACGCTTCATAGACCCGAAATTCGTCATCCGGATATTTATACACATAACTTTCGAGCGCTTTTCCTGCCTCTTGATTGTCTTCCTGCATGAGGAAGAGGGTGTGAATGTTCCAGTGAACTATCTGGACAACCTCTGCATCCGGGGCCTTGAGTAAGATCTCCCGGGCATGTTCCAAAATTGTATCGTAGTCCGGAAAGTCAAATCCCTCAGTTTTAGACAATTCCTGTATCTTCTTCAAGAGATCTTGGGCAATTTTTTCCTGTTCGGCGAGGGGTGTCTCGGTCTTTGCGAAATACAGACCTTCCGGATCCTGTTTCATGATTTCGATACGCTCCTGGATCTTCCGCTCCTGTTCGGCCTTGTTTTTTGTGATCAATTCCGCCTGCCCCAACAGGAAGACGACGCAGATCAAGATGCCGACTGGGACATACAGTTGTGTTTTCCTGGCTATAACTCCTCCTAGATTCCCGTTGCGATCAAATATCACCATCGGATGGATCATTTCTCCAACCGGAGTCTATTGAATTTTTCAGTCAACTCCGCCTTGAAATTAGAATCAACTACTTATATCATCGATGTTCCCGAGAAACTTGCCATCTTGTGCGTCAGCAGAAAGGATAATTTGCGCACCGCCGCGGATACGAATTTGCACATAATCGATCTGCCAATAGTGACTTATGCCCGGCCGGCCGGAAATTTTCCCTGCTATTGTACCACTTAAATTGCCACCATAGTTAACGGTCCCGGTTAATCGGCCTGCTTGGTCTTGCGTAGATTCATTGTTCCACTGTAGTTATTGCTTTGCTTGATTAGTCATTGACCGGACATAGAATAAAAAGTTTGAAACATCCCAGTTGTTAAGACCTTGATTGAAATTATCGATGAAGGGCAAAGAAAAACTTGCTTCAGGAGGAACAACAGGAGATACTCTATAAATTTTCACATTATCAATACCTATTTTAGAACCGAATGAATTAAATTTCAGTTGTCCAGATCCTTCAAATTTTCTAGAAGAAGTTCTTTGGAAAATAAGTTTATTGTCACAATAGGCACTAAGATAATCTCCCTGTCTAATAATCTTATAATGATGCCATTTTTTGGGTGTCCATACGGGTCCTTCAATAAATTCTCTATTTTCAGTGTTACCCCCAATATCTGAACAGGATTTAGTATTATACCAGCCTCCAAAAGTAACCAAATAACCTACTTCTTCTGTGCTCCAAAAAACATTAATACCATTATCTTCTGCATATCCATCAAACTCGATAGCAATATTTTCCATAGGTATACTGTGTTTTAGAAATACGGATAAAAAATTAGCTGTATTCCAGACAATTTTTTCATTACTAAATTCTAAAGTAATATTGGAGGTATCCCAATTAAAAAACCCACTATTTAAATCGTCAGTAAAGGGCAAAGGCAAAGGAGACGGCACGCTCCCAGCAACTTTAAGAACAATTTGTCCATATACTGACGATTCAGGATACAGTCTTTCAGGAACAAGACGATAAACTCCCGGGGGAAGAACTTGGTTAACGAGGGTTTTTCCCAAATTCGTTCCTTGAGCATTAAAAACTTTTGGTCCTGGATTTTGGATGTTATGGGGCGATAAATAATGAAAGACCCGGTTTCCGTTTAAGCCCCCAGATATACTCATTCCCTTGGTTCCATCATAAGTAGCCTCTGCTATTGCTGTTGGCGCACTAAGAACAACAAAATTGCCATCCAAAAGAGGTTGCACAATCGCATTTTGCCTCCCCCATAGGATGATATTTTCCGGTGGAAAAACGGTATTCAAATAAATGGTTACTGATCCGCCAAGGGTTTTGAGGGCATATTCGCCAGGAGGAAGTACCCCTTTCACACGATTATTCTCGTTAAAACGGTTAATAGTGACATATGGACTGTTATTTAACCATATGGTATAACTTTTGACACCCTGTGTGCGGGTAATCTGCATGATTTTAGCGGGGACGGTTAGTATCAGGCTTTTCCCTCCTGTTGGTGTCCCGGTTAACGTAAGCTCCTGTGCCTGTATTGTGGAAAAGCTGACACAAATTATAAATAGAGATAGGAGAAATTTTACCATCAGACCGGATCTTTTTCCTCCTGATGGTTTTTTGGAATGTTTATAAAATATTTTTCTCATTTTTTATTCCCCCTATTTTCGATCCATTGAATGATAATACCCTAAATAAACTGTATCTTGCATTTTTAATTCGCCATATTTCTCTTAAAATCTAATTCTTTTTTCACTTATTATAGAAATATAAGAATGGGTTATCGTCGTAATTACTAACCCCTTTTTTACAATATATCTCCTTTTATATACATAATATATCCAATATTTGACTGATGTCAACTATTTTTGTACCAAAACAGGATAATAGCGAACACCATACACGTATCCCTGTGAACAGAAAAGCCCGTGTGGCACCAGGAGAGGATCTTCTGCGCAAGCTGGCGGCTGATGGTATTTATAGGTAACATGATGATGTGATGCACCTCCTCGGGGAGTTTGATAGACTCCCCGTTGGAAACTTTTATCAGGAGGTGCACAGATGAATTATGTCGGGATTGACCATCATCGTCAATACTCTC
>JBAQFZ010000107.1:0-7671 GCA_049287525.1 Halobacteriota archaeon
TATCACGAATTTACAAGCTTAAAATACAGAATGAATGGATCACCTCTGAAATACCTAAGAAAACCAGAGACATATTGGGAAAACTGAATATGCCTATTACGTAAAATGTACTGAGTTACGGATTAAAACGAAATCTTTAATATCTTCCATTCAAAAATTTTTATTAGTTTTGTAATATCAGAGGCGAGAATATGGGCATCAAAGAATGCAAATTATGGGATGATGTATTTGATGAAAAATTAGATGACAGGTTAGCGCCGGAGCTTTTTGGAGTCGTTAGTGGAGAAGCACACCTTACTCACTATTTATCATGCGTTCAGAAAACCAGAGTTTTTGAGGACTACTCATGTATTAAAAGGCTACAGCGAAAAAAAGAGACAGGAATTAACAAATTTGTCAGAAGAAATAGAAAAACTGGGGGGAGCAAACATAGTTGTAATTCACGGTAAATCAGCCGAATATTCCGCGAGACCTGCAAAACCGCTTAAATATCAGGCTTACAGCGTAAAAACCCTCTGGGGTTATCTCGCAACATTCCCTGGGTCGCTATGATGCAATAAGAGAGGACGATGACAGTCTAACGGCTCCTGCTGTAGAATCAATTAGAGAAGTTTTGAAAGGGAAACGAGTAATCATCCTGATTGACGAACTTATAGACTATGCAGGCAATCTGAGAAGAGGTGGAAATGAAACCGAAAGAAGATACACGGAAAATATCCCTGCATTCCTTGACCGGCTTTCAACCGCTCTTGTTGGAACCAATTCCGTAATGATTGTGAGTTTACCCATTGAAGTCGAGGAAGGAAAGATTCAGAGGGTGGAGGAAAGATACGATAAGGAATATCTTCAAAAGTTCCTCGAGGTTTTGAACAATGCAATAAGGCGCGTAGGGTCTGTTTCTCTTGCTCCTCTCCGAAAGCATGAAAAAGGCGATGACATCGTGGAAGTCATGAAAAAGAGGATATTCGAGGAAGTTCCCGAAGAGGTAAGGAGTAAAGCATTAAGGGAAATAGAAATCACAATCAAGACAAATCCCGAAGTGTTTGGTCCTAGCAGGGTTGATGAAATCCGACTTACATATCCCTACCACCCTGAGCTTATTGAGATACTCGAAGAGATAATCAAAAGGGCGAAGTTGCAAAAAACGAGGGATATGCTCAAATATGCAAGAGTAATAGTAAGAGGGATATGGACTACAGAAGAAAATCCATTTCTCGTAATGCCCTGGCACATAAACCTGTTTGATGATAGAATCGTCAAGAGCTTTTTCTATCCTCCGTTCGATAGCTACGCAAAAGTTGTAGAGAAAGACGTGGTGGAAAATACGCAGAAGTTCAGCAAGCCGGAACTTGTGAAGCTTATTTCCACAGCGGTATTACTTAAAACATACGTATATGACTCTCCAATACCCTTACACGGCTTTCCAAGGCTTTTTAACATCGCAAATATGATATATGAGCCACATAAATTCATGAAGAATAACTGGAATCCATCTGATATTCCTGAGGCTCTCGAAGAGGTGTCCAGCAGTCCTAATATGATATTTTTGAATGAGAAGGATGGAGTGTTCTGGTTCTGGAGGATTGCGAACGTGAATGAGCAGATAGATTCAGAGATGGAAAGGGTAAAAAGCGAAGAGCAAGACCGGATTCTTTCTGAACTTAAGAAGTTTGTTGAAGCACTCACTTTTGGCAAAAGACCACCGAGGAAAGGAAAACCAGCAAAAGTTACACCCATTGAGGTAAAGATTTTCAAGAAGCAAAATTTTAAAGTGACATCTGACCCAGAGGTCGAGATACCCAATGACGATGCCTATAAGCTTGTTATTTATGTTGCAGAATCAATTGCAGATGACGAGCTTTATTCTTTAATATACAGATATAGAGAGGGAGAGAGGAGGTTTAAGAACACCGTCGTTGTTATGTCCCCGGTTTCGAGCACAGCAAGCACAGCATTTCGAAAATGTGAAGGTCTAACAGCAAGACTTCTTGCCTGTGAGGCCGTTGCGGAGAAACTCAATGAAATCTATGCTGGGATGCCAGACGAGGTGAAGAGCATACAAAAGAGCTTGATAGACAAGATAAAAAGAGCGACGGAGACCGAGATTCAGGATGCTATTCTTTCTGCGTTCAGAAAAATTGCATATCCAAAGTTTGAGTATGGAAGGCAGAGCATAGGCGATGCACAGTCAAGTGAGACTGCGGTATCTCTTGTTGAGCATGCCTATCTTGCGCTTACTCAGCCTCTAACTGGCAAAATAATTGAAGAAAAAGAATTATCTTATGACGCTCTGGAAAGGTATGTAGAAGACGTGATGCGGATAGAGCTTGGAGAGAGTGCGAATCACAGCATAGGTACAATAAGGGATTGGTTCAGGACAAATCCGGCACTGCCAATGGTCGAGGATGATGCGATATTAGATGCGATTGTTAGAGGAGCGAGGAGGTTAAAAATAGGCATTTCCAATGGCGGGGTCTGGTTCAAACCCGTTCATAACGAACCGCCTGAAACTGGTATGAGTGATGAGGGTGTAGTTCCGCTACTTAAGAACGAGTATAAGGTGTTATCGTGGAGAGAAGCGCTTGAGAATCAAGTAAAAGCATTAATCAGTCAGGAGGGCGAGAAAAGAGAAGGAAATAAGGTTATCAAAAAATATTATGAAGTTTATTATGAAGAGGCTCCTTACAGGCTTAGAGAAGTTGTAGAGAGTCATCCTGATGATTGGCTTGATCTGGTGAAAGAAGGATTCATTGTGGAAAGGACGGAGATAATAGAACACGGGTTTGATGTTGCGCTCACTCCTTCTTTCATTGAGGTGGAGGAAGGCAAATCAGTCGAGATCAAGGTTGATGTGGGGTCTTATTTAGAGCCTTTAAGTGTCAGAGTTAGCGTTGAGCAAGGCACAGTTGAGCCTGGAGAAGAGGGTATAACCCCGTTTAGTGCGGTGTGGAGGCTCGATGCGAAGCGAGATGAAAAAGTAGAGCTTGTGGTGGAAGCATTAGGAATTTGTAAATCTGTTCCGCTTATTATCCGGATTAAAAAAGGAGTTATTAGAAAGCATGCACTTTCAAACAAAGATGTCGGTAAAACACTCGTTGGGATTGAAGAAATAAAAAGCAGTGAGCACCTTAAGGCAATCGCAGAAGGTATAGAAGCAGGTAATGGATGTATCGGAAGTTTTGCGATTGAATCCGAGGAGCACGGCAAGGTAGAAGCGAAGATTGAGCGCGTGGATTCCAAAACGGCAGAGTATATGGTCTCCGAAATTGAAGGGATACTTGGAGCAAAGGCAAGGATGGATGTCAAAGTGTTCTTTGAGGAAGTCAGTGTCTCAGAAATCGTGTTTCAAAAGTTAAAGATGCTGAACAACTCGGTCATATTTGAAATAAAGGAGAGCAGCAAGTAAATATGGGTGAGCTATCATACCTCATAACCCTGAAATACATAAAACCCTGCAAGCAAGGCAAAAGCAAGCTGGCTGAATTCTTCCCGCTTATTCCTTTCAATGGTGCCGAGCCGGGTATAAAGGGAGCAATAGAAGTCAGGGCAAGGGTGTTTATCCCGGAGTTCACAAAACTCGCGAAGAAAATGGGGTTTGAGAATATGAATAACAGGAAAAAGCGGCTGAAAACAGGAGATGGGGAAGCTTATCTCAGGCTTTTTGTTTATGCGGTGGTGAGGCAAAGTATAAGGTCGGAGGCGAAAGCGGAAAAATTGAGGCGGATAATAGCTGATTTACCTCTTGCGGATATAAGATACTGGGCATCTGTTTTCAGAGAGACATACGAAAGATACAGGACGAGGAGGAGTCTGATGAAGCCAGCAAGGGGTTTCAGGGAGGTGTATTACCTTGAATGAGTTGAGTGAGATTGCATACAGAGTGGTTCGCAGTAATCCTGTTTTGTTTATATACTCATTACGCCCTCAGAGGGTGAATATGAATGTGGTCGAGCCATACTTGCATCAATCGGATTTACTTTTCAGGCAGATGCTGGCAAGACCGGTTCGCGCTTTGATTGCCGATGAAATAGGAGCGGGGAAAACGATTGAGGCTTTGCTGATTTTGAGATATTTGGAAAGGCGAGGAACGAGGAAAACTTTACTGTTAACTCCGAGAATACTGCTAAAGCAGTGGAGGGATGAGTTCGTCAGAGCCGGTATATCAGATAGAAAAATATACCAGATAGAAAGGGAGAAAATATCAACGCTGAGACAGCTTGGCTTTCCTGAAGGCTACTATATCGCATCAATAGACCTCGCTAAGCGCGATGAGTATATACCGGTGCTCAAGGAGATAGGTTTTGATACGGTTATAGTTGATGAAGTCCATAATGTGGGGTTGAACACGGAGAGGGAAAATCTTTTGAGAAATCTGGTTTCGAATGCGAAGCTAAATGTTCTTTTTCTATCTGCGACGCCACATCGAGGAAATTCAAAGGACTATCTCAACAGGTTGTTGTTACTTGACCCGACAATAGAAAGTCCAGAGGATTCAAGGGAATTTTATGAACTCACGCACAATGTGAATGTGTTCAGGCGCGGTAAAGAAGTTGTCAATGAGGTTGAGGGTAGGGAAGTATTTCCAAAATGTGAATTCAACACGCTTGCCGTTGAAACCACGGATGACGAGAAGGAATATTTTGAAACACTCACGAGCTTCTTGAGGTATAAAATAAGAGAGGTTACAGAGGGCGAAGAGTATTCTCCGGAGGCGTTGCTTGCGGTTCTTGTCCAGAAGAGGGCGTTGTCGAGTCCGAGGGCAGCGTTGAGGACTTTTGAAAGCATCCTGTCTGGCATGCAGGAGAGGAAGAGTGTGGATTTTAAGCGCGATGCGAGGAGGATAGTGGACAAGATATTCGCTCTGGACTATTCAGATGCGGAAGTAGAAGAAGAGGAGGAGGATTTCGACACAGCAGTAGCTGAATTCGTGTCAAGATATTCCTCGGTGTTAAGTGAGGAGGATGTAGGGATAATCAAGGAGCTTATAGGACTTGGCACGCGGATTATGGAAGACGATACAAAGCTCAGGGTTCTGGCTGAGCTTCTCAGGAAATATATTTCAGAAGGTATGAAAGTCGTGGTTTTCACGGAGTTTAAAGATACTTTGAATTACATAAAGGAGAATCTGAGCAAATACGGCGATTTATGCGCTTTTGAGACTGTTTGTGGTGCGGATAAGGCGAGATTTGAGGAAATAAAGGAGAGATTCAAGACAGAAGAGAACTTAAAATTCTTGATAGCTACGGACGTAGCTTCAGAAGGGCTGAACCTTCAGGTAGCCAATGTGGTGATTAATTACGAGGCGCCATGGAGTCCGATAAAGCTGGAGCAGAGGATAGGGCGTGTATGGAGGCTTGGACAGAAGAAGAAGGTCGTAGCATTCACTTTCTTCATGGCTGTTCGTGCAGACCTCGATGTGCTCGATAATCTCTACAGCAAGTTGATAAGTATGAACGATGCGCTGTCTGATGTGAGACCGATTCTGGGTGAGAAGTTGCACATGGCTTACAGGACAGAAGTGGGGTTTGTAGACCAGTTATGGAGGAACGGAAGAGTAGAGATTGCAGAAGTAACGGTGAATGGAAAGAAGAAGATGACCGAATTTGATTTTGGAATGGCGTTGATAAAGGGCAAGCTCAAGGAGTATATCAACGAGTTCCTATATTATCTTCAGGATTTGAATCGCGAGCTTTCAAAAAAGCGTGTGTATCCCTACGTCAAGGCGAGGGAGATACAGGATAATATAAAGAAGGTTGGGGGGCAATTTGAAACGCTAAAAGACTTTGAGGATGAGATGCTTCTCTTTGGAAAAAAGATACTGGAAGTTCAGGGTAAAAGTTATCCTATCACATCGGCGCGGGATACGGTAAGGATGCTTGAGGAGCTTCGGGGGCTGAGGAGCAATCTGATTATCATGCCGGGCGAGGTAGTAGGCGAGGAATATGTGATAGCAGTGAAAGCTTTTGTGGAAGGAGAGGAACTTTTAGAGTTCCCGGTTGTTGTTGACGTGAATAAGAACGTGCTGGTGGGCATAGATGCGCTGAGATATTTGAACGGAATAATAGGGAAGACGGCATCGCCAACAGAAGTGGAGGTAGAGGTGAAGCCGGGTGTGATAATGGAAGCGAAGGCGAAGCGCGTAGTGAAAGAGATATTTGAAGGTGCGGTTGCATTGCGGGAGAGATATGAAGAGGAATGCCTCCGTAGAGGTATAAAGACGGAGAGGCTATGGAACAACCAGATAGAATGGCGAACGGAAACGTTACTGAATATTCTGCGGATAGGGAAAGAGGAAAGGAACAGCGAGCCAATATCTTCTGAAATAAGGGATATGGTGGAACGAGAAGCGATGGAACACGCTGTAAAATACGAGGAAAGGCATGGTAGAAGGGTCAGGGATGTTCACGATGCAGAGCATTATGATTTGTATAGCTATGACACGAGGGAGGAGAGATATATAGAAGTAAAGGGGCATTACGGGAAGAAGATATTTGCGGAGATGCCAGAGAAAGAGTTTGAGCTGGCGAAGAAGTTGAAGGATAAGTATTTTCTGTACATCGTTTATGACATCGGTAAGAAGCCGACATTGTTGTGTTTCCGCGACCCGTTGGAGACTTTGCGTGTGATTATGAAGCCGAGGTATATATTGACGGCGGGATAAAGTGCGATAGAAGTTCCTACAAATAATCTTTTAAAACCAAAACTTTTACTTCCCTTATTCGGTTTAGTTTGCTGTCGTTAGTAAGAAAGGCATCCGCTTTTACATCGAGAGCAGTAGCCAACTGAACAGCATCCAGCGCCTTTAGTATAGGATATTTTCCTCTCAGTCGCCCTGCTCTTTCCGCTATATTCACTGATATTTCTATAAGATAGAAATTTCTGCCTTTTCTCAAAAACTCTACAAATTTTCTCGCTAACTCCTCCCGCCCCATACGGATTGGTTGAGGTAAAACTTCAGCAAGGGTTATGACTGAGGAATAAGCAACTAAAACACCAGACTGGAAGGCATCAACTACCTCTTTAGCGATTGGACCAAAATCCGGATGAGCTTCAATGTAATAGATAATAGGTGCGGTATCTACGAAGATTGTGTTGATTTTTCTGAGTTCGTCAGATAAGGTCATTCCTATCCGCCCTTAATCGGTTAACATACTCTTGGGCATCATCTCCTTCCCATAAACCTTTTCCAAGCCCATAAAGTTCGCTCCAGTCAAGATACTTTTTCGCCATTTCTCTTTCTCTTAATTCATGGTCAATCTTCTCCACCAATTCTAATTGCTCCTTGAGAGTAAGCTTCTCGGCTTCCTTCCAAACCTTCTCTAACATGCTTTCCGTATTCCCTTCCATTTCAATACCTCTGATATGTTTGATTATATATATTACTTCTTACTTTATTAATTTTCCCAACTCTATTTCTTCTATTCTGTCCCCGTATGTGACACAGCCGGGAAGGGAAGGGACTGTTACGGTATAACCACCCTCAGGTTCTTTTCTGAGCAGAATTCGGTAGCTTAATAGTTTCATGTTAATCTCTCTATACTGTCTATAATAAAGTTGTTGCAGAATAAACTTTAATAAGGTGCATCACCGATGGAAAAATAAGGTGATGAAAGGTGATAGGAGAAAAAGAAATATGGGAAAACCTAACGCTAATTCAATTACTTAGCGGTC
>JBAQFZ010000108.1:0-5218 GCA_049287525.1 Halobacteriota archaeon
GACCGCTAAGTAATTGAATTAGCGTTAGGTTTTCCCATATTTCTTTTTCTCCTATCACCTTTCATCACCTTATTTTTCCATCGGTGATGCACCTTATTAAAGTTTATTCTGCAACAACTTTAATATATAAAAAGCTTTTAGTTAGTTAGTTAGTTAGTTGTTTGTAATAGTAATGTAGAGGATGAGCATAGATGTTAGCGAAACGAATAATACCCTGTTTGGACTGTGATTTTGGCGTGCCAGGCGGGCGAGTAGTAAAAGGAATAGAATTCAAGCAGATAAAATCTGCGGGCATTCCCTGGGCACTTGCGGCGGAATACGACGAGCAAGGAGCAGATGAACTCGTTTTCCTGGACATCACCGCATCGCATGAACGAAGGGAAACGATGGCGCATGTAATAGAAAAAACCGCGAGTAACGTGTTCATGCCTCTTACAGTGGGTGGTGGGATTCACAGCATAGAGGATGCGAGAAGAGCGTTCAATGCCGGTGCGGATAAAGTCTCGGTGAACACAGCGGCATTAAAGAGCCCTGAACTGGTGAATGAGCTTGCGAAACGGTTTGGCAGTCAGGCATGTGTCGTGGCAATAGATGCGAAGCGGCGGTATGTGCGAAGTGGAGAGGAGGTGAAGAGAGCAATGGAGGATTGTAGGGTGCTAATAGATACGAACAAGGGCAAATGCTGGTTTGAATGCTCATTCTACGGTGGCAGGAAGTTCACAGGTGTTGATGCGATAAAATGGTCAATGGCGGTAGAGGAAAGAGGAGCGGGTGAAATTCTACTCACGAGTATGGATAGAGATGGCACAAAAGACGGATTCGACCTGGAGTTAACATCTGCGATTTGCGACCGGATAAATATACCCGTGATAGCTTCTGGTGGCTGTGGCATACCTTCACACATAAAGGACGTATTCCAGTTCACGGACGCTTCTGCGGCACTCGCGGCTTCTATCTTTCACTATAAGGAATACACGATTCAGGACGTAAAAAGGTATCTGAAGGAGAACGGTATTCATGTTAGGTTGTAGAAATGCTCATTAACACGGCTCTATTCTGGATTTAGAAGAAGAATGAATGAGCGGTACTAAAACAGTTTTGTGCTGCGTGTCGCTTTGCCTTCCATTGCATCAATTACACGAGCCGTGAAATTGCCATTTATAATAATGCAGCACATCTTATGCTGTATCAAGAACGCAGGTAGTGCACCATCCACGCAGCTGCCATTCCGCCCTGCCTCAATCAGCTCTTCTGCACGCATCCGTTCTATCAAATGTCCCTCTTCATCTAACATCCCATCTACGTCAGTTAGTTTTATGAACGTTCTTTCTCCCAGTTTCATTGCAATGAACGCCGCTATCGTGTCTGATGTAACGTCCCAAGTATGCGGTAAACTGTCGTCCGCTTTTAGTATTTGATAGGGCAGAATAATGCAGAACGACTCGTCTATTTCGTCCAGACTCTCGACCGTCAGCAGCTCATCGTTAGCCAGAAAAAGCCCGTACTGGTGCATCGCGAGGATTGCCATCCAATGCGCTGCCTCTTCTGTAAGACAATAAGCGTAGTTTCGCACTTCTGCTACGAACGGTCCACCACCCGGGATTACCAAAATGTGTCTATCTTTCTCTTTCTCCTTTGCATAAACCCTGAGTACCTCTACAATCTCTCTTCCGTTTTCTATCAGGCTGCCACCCAACTTTATTATAGCTCTTTTCCGCATTTTTTTTTAACGACGATAGCGGATGAAGAACCCTTTGAACTCACCAGTATAATCTTCCCAAGTAACCGTTACCGAAGATACCTTCGCCGCGGGTGGACCATAGTGACAATATTCAACTACCTCTTCTACTTTATCCTTTTCGCCTTCAAACACTGCTTCTACGCCACCATCACGGGTGTTCATCACCCAACCGTTTACACCTCTTAAATTCGCTTCCTCTCTTGTTGTATAACGATAAAGTACACCCTGGACCCTCCCCCGGACAACTATATGTGCCCGGACTTTTGAATTCATCTTGATATATCGCCTCGTGCTATTGCCTTCGCATTTTTACTTACTTATACTTAATAATAATCATAAATATGAAAGGATATAACTATTATTTATTGTAGCGATGAAACAGGTTGCGATAAAGGTCATTCCGAATTCAAAGAAGAACGAGATAATTGAAGTAGAACCATTGACTGTGAGAGTGAAAGAGCCACCAGTAAAAGGCAGGGCAAATAAAGCGGTTGAGGGGTTACTATCGAAATACTTCCATGCAGATGTGAGAATCATTTCGGGTAGCAAGAGCCGGCGGAAAGTTGTGGTGGTTGATGAGACAGACGGGCTGAAGGTAAGATAAACGCAGAGTGTGCGGTGGCACAATCGAGAACTCCAGTGATTTTTAACTGTTAAGAACCACTGGATATTGAGCAATTACCCTCCCCTCCCACCTGAACACACACCACAACTTTTCTTCCACATATCTATAATAAAATTTACAAAGATCAGACAAAATTATTTACCCGATCACAACGTTTTTTTAGGGATATTTTCCAACTTCTTTACGTAAGTGTTGCAAAAAAAAAGAGGTAAAACCATGAAATTAGGAGAAGAGATGAAACTTGGACTGAAACTGTTTGCGTGCTTTGCCGTCGTGCTGCTATTGACAACTGCGCTGAGTGTATTTGCAGTCATGCAAATCGGTGTCATGAGCACGAAGAGCGAAGTGATGGAACAAGCGGGAGAGCGGGATGGCGCTATACAAACAGTCCGGCAGGAGGAGAAGAACTTTTTACTACGTGGCGACTCGACCTCCATTGACAAAACCAACAAAGCCGTAGCAGAGGTAAAGAGCCTGGGAACAGAGCTTCAAGTTCGGGTGACAGACACGGAAAGCAAAGCGGCATTAGAGGCGGGTCTGGCATCAATTCCGAAGTATGAAAGTGCCTTCTTAGAACTTCAGACACTTACAAAAACCAAAAACGACCTGTTAGCGAATGCTGAAGAGGATGCTCACAAGGTGGAATCTGCGATAAAAGCCAGTGCACTCGATGAAATGACCAAAGATAAACTGATAATGGACGTGCAGAATATCAGGGGAGCGGAAAAGAGCACAATCAATGCTGGAATAGATGCGTATCTGAAGGAAGTCAATGACTACAAGACCATTACCAGGTCAATCACCGGACCGGTAGCAGAAGTGGTAAAAGTAACGGGGGATGTAGCAGTCGGGAATTTGAACACGGAATTCACTGCTTTAATCGGAGAGCTCGAAGCAGTCCACTGCGGAGATTGATAAGCTGATACAGAAGTTGTTGAAGGAGGCAAAGCAATAAAAAATGAAAACTGAAAGTGTGGTGAACCTGAAAATAGCGGCAGAAAAAGTAAACGGTACGGTTGGTAGTATCAGCCGTGAAGAGTCTTATGGTAGCATAATAAAGACGGAACGTTTAATGCTGGACCTTCTACTATCAATAGACGAATTAGTGCGAGAATCGGTGGGTTTTAAGATAGAAGAGGTAACGCAGAAAGAGATAAGCGGGAAAGTCGTGGTAGACCTCACGATAGTGACAGAAGAAGTGAAAGACCTGGCGGGGATCGAAGGGACTTATGGCAGCGAACTCGCTGCGGAACGCTTAGTGGTGGACATTCTACTATCAATAGACGAGTTAGTGCACGAATATGATGGGCTCAGGATAGGGGACATAATACAGAAGAAGATAAGCGGTAAGATCGCGGTTGGCGTGCAAATAGTATCCGAAGAAATAGAACCCCGGGATTCGCTCTTAGAAGAGGACTTTATGGCAGCGGAGGTGACACCATATCCGTTGTTACAGACGTGTGCAGATTGACACGACCTCTCTCGCGCAGTTTATAAAAAGAATAAGGAGGTGAAAGTGCAGCTATGAAAAACCCCTAAGAATCTACGCTAAGCAGAACAGAGCAGCGCAGCGGATGACATCGGTACACGGCGTGCATAGAGCCTTTATTTTCCTATTTCCTTATCATCAAATGATTGTAGTCATTCCGCAAAATGAATGACTATAAATATTCTTTCTGTTCTTCAAGACGTATAAGCTGTGTTTGGATATTCTCGATTTCATATTTTTTCATATCCAAGCGATATTTTTCTTCAATTTTTCCTTTACTTAACCTATCAAGAATCATTTTGTAATATTTTTCATCGATTTCAGCTGAAATATATTGTCTGTTAAGCACCTTACAGATTTCTATTTCAGAACCACTCCCACCGAATAGAACCAAAACAATATCCTTTGGCATAGTGCAGGATTTTATTAACATCTCAGACATTTTTTGTGGAATTTGACAAGCATGAAATGTTTTTTCTTTACTTACATTTTTCACCAAGTCAAAATAAAACCAATCATACGGCATTTTTCCTTTTGAGCCATTGACTAAGTTTTGTAAGATTCGCTTATCCGTCGGGTTTTTATAGGGAACTGCCACATTTTCTTTATAAAATTTGTTACCTTTTGTCTTTCTACAATGCAATATGCTTCTATGGGCAGTAGTAAAACGATTTGGAGAATGCCCTACATTTGTATTATATACCCAAACATAATCCGAAACTTCATAGCAAGCTTCATCCAAATATTTAACTCGCAAATACGCATTTTGTTTAGGATAGTTGATTAAAAACATGTTACCCTCGTCTTTAAGAACCCTAATAGATTCTTTCGCTAATTCGGTGTACCACTCAATATATTCATCGAAAGTTCTGGTATATGATTTATCGCCGTACTTTATTCCGACATTATAATCCGGGTCACCATAGACCATATCAACACATTTATCAGGTAACTCTTTTAAGAGTTCCATAATATCCTTTAAGTACACTTTATTGAGGTAACTTTCAATATTGTTGTTAGTCATTTTTAGCCTCCATTATTGCATTGTATAACATTGCTCGTCCTTTATAATTCCAATAAACGATATCCTCCATAATGAACATCCATTTTACTACTTTCAGAAGAACATCTACTTTGGCGCCAGTTTGAAATGACCTATGTAAATCAGGATAATTTCCTAGCAGTCGGTCAACATCATTTTCTGAACAATTGTAGAGGGTTGTGAGGGCATCTAATAAATCGTTGTATTTCCGTTTTCCTGACTTAACCAGGCGATTGTGGTAGGAAAAGTATCCGTTGAGGTTGATACGTGTATCGTAATAACGGCTATTTCTCTTTGCCGGGAGCACGAAGGAGATCTTCT
>JBAQFZ010000109.1:0-2674 GCA_049287525.1 Halobacteriota archaeon
GCTTTGAGGAAATTGATTTTTCTGCCAAAAGAAATCTTGACAAAGATCTTCTATTAAGGCTTTCTTCATGCGACTGGATCGCCAAACATCAAAATATCATATGCACAGGTTCCACAGGTTCCGGAAAAAGCTGGATAGCCTCGTCCCTGGGCCATTTGGGATGCCAGCATGGATACAAAGTACTATACCGAAACTGCATCAAGCTGTTTGATGAATTAAAGATAGCGAAGGCTGATGGAAGCTATATCAAAGAGATCAACAAAATCGAAAAAATGGATCTGTTGATCCTGGATGATTTTGGACTGAAACACCTGGACGGCAACCAAAGATTAATGCTCCTGGAAATATTTGAAGACAGGCACGGAAAAAAATCAACAATAATAACATCACAATTGCCTGTGAGCCAATGGCATGAGGTAATTGGAGATCCTACTATTGCCGATTCAATTCTTGACAGAATCGTCCATAGTTCCCATCGAATAGAATTTAAAGGTGAATCATCAATGAGAAAGACATATAAAAACGATTAATTTAGAGGAGATATTTATGCGAAAAAGAGAGATGAAAAAACTGTCCGGTTTACTCAGGACAGGGTGTCCGGTTTAAGCAGGACAAGGTGTCCGGTTAAAGCAAGACTGAGTGTCCGGTTAAAACAGGATTAGGTGTCCGGAATCGCAGGAATACGCAGAGAAGCACAACTAATCAACGACCACGTTGGAGTCTATGAAAAAGACGGCCTTGTGCAGTATATTGTCAATGGTGCACCGGTGTATTGTCACGCCAAAGATGATATCAACGCCTTCAGGTTCATTACCAGCAATTTTATCCACCAGGGCATCTGCCGAAAGGTAGATATCGAAAAGTTTTTTGGAGTCAGCGAGGACAGCATCTACCGCTATCACAAGAAGTTTCTGGAAAAAGGTGAACAGGGTTTTTTCGGAGACGATGCCCGTCATGGCACAGCCCATAAGATAGTCGGCGAGCGCCGTGTGCGGATACAAAAGAAGCTTGACACGGGACAAAGTGTCAATAGTATCGCCAGGGAAGAAGGCGTTCGGGAGTCTGCCATCCGTTATGCTGTCAAGAAGGGGTATTTAAAAAAAAACCTTTGACGTAGGTTCCTTCCAGGATGAAGAAGGCACTCCTGGCGAACGTGACTATGCAGACCGCACCGCCCCCATGGGCGAAGCTACAACCCGGTTTGTGGAGCGTACGTTATGCCCTTTGGGCGTAGGGACACCTGCACCGCCCAGGTTTGAAGAGAACAAAGCTTTATGCGGTGCCGGCATATTGTTCATGTTACCCTCTCTTCTGGCCCAGGGGTTGTTGAAGGCCAAAGAAGTATTCCGTCTGCCTGCCTCTCATTATTACGGGCTTGAATCGGTGGTTCTGACCTTGGCTTTTATGGCCCTGGCAAGGATAAAGAACCCGGAACAGTTAAAACAGTGTAAGCCGGGAGAGATTGGCCGTATTATCGGTCTGGACAGGATCCCGGAAGTGAGATGTCTGCGAGAGAAGATAAAATCCATCAGCGAACAACAACGATCGATACACTTCAACAATCTTTTGATCGACCAGTGGTACCGTGATGACAAGCTGGATGATACCGGTTTTTTGTATGTAGACGGACATGTTCGGATCTATTATGGTTACAAGGCCAATCTGCCGTCAAAATATATCTCCCGGCAAAAGTTGTGTTTGAGCGCCACTTCAGAGTTCTGGGTAAACGATGCCATGGGCATGCCGGTAATGATGGTCATGGGGGAGCTTACAGAGAAGCTGCAAACGGTGATAGAATACCAGATTCTCCCGCGGCTGATTGAAACAAAGCTGATATCGGTAGATATCGGGGATCAACAAGAACCTCAATGTACCCTTATTTTCGACCGGGAAGCTTATGAGCCTGCCTTCTTCCAGCGCCTTTGGGAAAGGTACCGAATCGCCGTCATCACCTATCGCAAAAACGTAAAGGACCAGTGGGATGCTAACCAATTTGAACGTATTGATGTACAGGTATTAAACCATGTCATTAACATGGATTTATGCGAGCAGGAAACCGAGCTGGGCGGATACCGGCTGAGAGAGATTCGGCGCCTGGGCGTCAGTGGGCACCAGACAGCCATTATTACGACCCATCCCCACCTGGAGACCAGGCAAGTCGCCGGGAGGATGTTTGCCCGGTGGAGCCAGGAGAATTTCTTCCGGTACCTTATACAGGACTACGACTTTGATAAAATGATCTCTTTCGGGGTAGAAACCATTGACATGGAAAAGACAGTGGTGAACCCCCAGTACAGAAAATCTACCTACCAGATTAAGAAGCTGCGTGAGAAGAAACAGCGGATAGAATCAAAATTCTACCCATTAGTCGAGCAGGCTATTGACAGTGAACTGGAAATTATACCACGAATCACTGACAAACAGATGCAATACAAACAATTACTGGACCAGTACAGCCAGGAAGAAGACGTCATGGTGATGGAAAGGAAAAAGCTCCAGCCCCGCATCAAACTTGGCCAGATGCCTGAAGAAAAACGTTATAACAAGCTGAAAACCGAGAGCAAGATATTTATGAATGTGATCAAAATGATATGCTACAGGGCCGAATCTGCCGTAGCTTCCATTATATCACCTTACCTGGCCAATGCGGACAAAGAAAAAAGAATGGTCGTAA
>JBAQFZ010000110.1:0-18395 GCA_049287525.1 Halobacteriota archaeon
TTGCGAAAACAACTCTAAAAACTGCTCCACTGGTAGACCGCTAAGTAATTGAATTAGCGTTAGGTTTTCCCATATTTCTTTTTCTCCTATCACCTTTCATCACCTTATTTTTCCATCGGTGATGCACCTTATTAAAGTTTATTCTGCAACAACTTTGATATATATGTGGAGAAAGCGCTCTCATCCATAGTATATATATATGTATATATAATCGTTATTATATAAATAGGTATGAATAAACTTGCTTATGGGAAATGAAAGAGTCAAAACTTGTGCTTACGCTAAAGGCGTTGGTTGAGATAGAAGGCGTAAACGCTTCCGCAGTGGTCACAAAGGATGGGATAAAGGTAAAAGTATTGAGCCACTACACTTTAGAGGCGGTGTCAGCATTGCCAGCAATGGTCGCGATGATGATGAAAATCGCGGAGAAATGCACGCGGATGTTTAAAACGGGCGATATGGAAGAGCTAATAGTGAAAGCAAACGATGGTATGTTATTAGCAGAGAGGTGTTCCGAGGAGTTCGTATTCATCATAGCAGTAGATAAAAGTGTTGACCTGGACTCAATTAAATCTGAGAGAGAGAAGGTAAAGGCTGCTATCAGAGAGGCATAAGGTGAACGTAATTTCACCGGTATATCTTCGGATACATATACCTTTGCAAATCGCCCCACTCAACCGTGGCGGTTATAACGGAATTCCAGAATTGCGGTTTAGTCAATATCTCCTGCATCATTATATGCCGCTCGCCGAAGTGTGTTATCAAACTCTCACGCACCTTTTTATAATCACCCTCCCCTTCTCGCTTCAGTTTCATGGTGGTGGATGCACAATGATAATAAACGCCTCCCACAGCCAATCCTTTTTTCTCCGCAAGGAAGCAAGCCATAATTTTCGCCACGAACTCGGCATGTGCACTTTCACAGGTTAAACGAATCTTCACTTCAGAAGGATTCCGCTCATCATCGGCATCTACTTTTATGTCCACCGAGAACCATCTACCTACAATCTCTGCAAGGTCGGATACGCATTCGATGGTATTAACATCCTCTATACTTTCCGTGGCATCCATATCAGGAAGGCACCCACGGGTATATCTAAGAAACCAATTCAGCATCTCACGGGGGACGGAGATGTTTCCGTGTCTCTTTTCTATCCTCTTCGCTTCCTCAAGACTGCCGAACTTACGCTGCATGAAATCAACGAACTCAATAATTTCTCGTATCGCAGCGCTGAGATTGCCTTCGTGCTTCCCCACTATACGCTCTATTTTCTTCATATCATCCTCGTACAACGAGATATTCTTTCGTATCATCTTTTCTCCCCTCTCGTTATATTGTGCTATAATATGATAATTTAATATCTTATTTAAGATAATTTAGCATAAGCTAAGACTTTATGCACATGTTACCAAAACTGCTATTTATGGATGTCACATTTTATTTTTTTTCACTGTTTATAGAAAGGAAGGGAGTGAAGAGAAAGGAGAAATGAAAAGGAACGAGAAGGAGAATAAGAAGACAGTTGCAGAAATAACAAGGAAGGAGGCAGAACTGTCCAGACTCGCAACTTCGCTATTCGGCCCTGTTGAGAAGAATCCTTATTACCTGGACAGAGGTAGCAGAACAATAGTGATAAAGAATATAGCAGAATTGAGAGATAATCTTGATGTCTTCACCGAGGAGGAAGCGCTATGGCTCGCTTCCTGGATAGAATATCTCGGTGACAGAGAAACTGCTGTGAGGATTAGAGAAACACCGGCGGAATTCAAGGAGATTATCATCGAGCGACACGGAGCGGTGCAGGATTTTCTCAACGGAAGGAGAGAGGGAGAAAGAAGAAGATGAGAATAGCATTGTTTAGTTGGGAATCTTTACATTCGATTGCAGTTGGGGGTGTTGCATCACATGTGACAGAACTTGCAGCGGCTCTTCAGCGGCTCGGAAATGAAGTGCACGTCTTCACGAGGATGGCAAATGGACAGATTCATTACGAGGTGATAGATGGGGTGCATTACCACCGATGCCCATTCAATCTGAATTCACAGTTCATGGCGGAGATGGACAATATGTGCCATTCTTTCGCTTACCACTTCTTCCGGACTGAGAACGTATCAGGTACTTTTGACATCATTCACGGGCATGACTGGATGACTGCGAATGCACTCGCAGAGATAAAGAATACAAGAGCCAAGAAGACCGTCTTCACGCTACACTCAACCGAGTATGGTAGGTGTGGGAACGTTTTTCCCGGGGGGCAATCGAAGGACAAAAGAAACCTGGAATGGTATGGCGGATTTGTCGCAGACAAGATAATAACCACTTCAGAAACGATAAAGAAGGAAGCTAAGTGGATATACAACTTCGAGGACGGTAAAATAGCGAAGATTCCGAATGGCATTTCGATACAGAAGTTTAACGGGTTTGTTGACCCGTGGAGGGGCATGAAGAGAGAGCATGACGTTGGCGTTTGGGACCCTATATGTTTGTTCGTGGGGCGGATGGTCGTACAGAAGGGTGCGGATTTGCTATTAGAAGCGATTCCTTCCGTATTAGCCGATGCTCCGAATGCGAAGTTCTTTTTCGTCGGTGACGGTTATATGAGAAGTGGTTTAGAGCATAGAGCCTGGGAGCTTGGCGTACAGCACGCCTGCCATTTTTTGGGCTATGTTCCGGATAGTGACCTCGTGAAGTGCTACAAAGCCTGTGATGTGGTGTGCATACCATCGAGGAATGAACCGTTTGGAATAGTTGCGCTTGAGGCGTGGGCTGCTGCTAAGCCAATCGTGGTGACGCATAACGGCTTCGATTATGTATGGCACGATGTCAATGGGCTGAAGGTGTACGACAACCCGAATTCAATCGCATGGGGAATAAAGAGCATATTTTCGGATTTCGAACGAGGGAGATGGATGGGTGCGAATGGAAGGGAGACTGCGAAAGGATTCGTGTGGGATAATATCGCAAGAATGACGATGGGCGTGTATGAGGAGATATTAGGTTAGGGGGGATATGGAAATGGTATGTATATGCACCGAAGGAGTTCTTTACAATGGAGGAGTTCGATGTGGAACGATAATCACCACCAAAATAAATTCGGCTCTTCCTAATTGCTTTTTCTATCCTACACCTGACAGATTTATAAATAAAAGCCATGCGAAATAAAACGGTCTCTGATGTTATAGTAGAGCAACTCGCGGCATGGGGAGTAGAATACATCTTCGGGCTTCCCGGCACCACTTGCTTAGGTGTGGTGGATGCGATCCGCAAGCAAAACGAAATAAGATTTATAAAGGTGAGGCATGAGGAAGCGGCAGCGCTTATGGCTTCTGCATACGCCAAGCTGACAGGGAAAGTGGGTGTTTGCTTAACCATCGCGGGACCTGGCGCCACCAATCTGATTACCGGACTCTACGATGCGAAAATGGATAGAGCTCCGGTTTTAGCTCTCACCGGTCAAGTAAAACTTCAGTATATAGGACCAGGTAGCTTTCAAGAGATTGACCAGGATGTCCTTTTCAATTCCTTCTGCGTCTTCAATAAGACCATAAATTCCAGGGAGCAAACCATTGAGCTTGTAACTTTGGCTTTAAAGCATGCGTTAGTGGAAAGAGGCGTTTCTCATCTCACTATTCCAAACGACATCCAGAAAGAATTGCTTGAAGCACGTATAGAACCAATAGAAGGGCGAATTCCTGATTTCAGAATTGTGAATACCGAGCTGATTGAAAGAGCAGTGCGTTTAATAGAAGAAGCAGAGCGCCCTGTGATAATCGCAGGCTGGGGTGCTAAAGAGCAAGGCGAAAATCTATTAAAGCTGGCTGAAAGACTAAAAGCGCCCATAATAACTACTTTCCGTGCAAAAGGTGTCGTTCCCGAGGATTATGAACTTTCTTTAGGCGTCCTTGGCGATGTCGGAGCCCCAATGGCAAGAAGAAATGTCAATGCTGCTGATTTACTCATGGTTTTCGGCTCTTCTTACTCTGAAAAGACAAACATACCACGAAAAAGAACAATTCAAGTGGACATTGATCCAATGAATCTCGCCAAGGAGTTTCCAATAGAACTCACGATTATTGGAGATTGCGGGGTGGTACTTGAGAAATTACTGGAGAAGGTAAAAGAAAGAGAGAGTCAAGGTTTAGTGGAGACAGTTAGAATCGAGAAGGAAAATTGGTATGCTCAGCTTGAAAAAGAAGCGGACTCCAAGGCTTCGCCTTTACCTTTAAGAGCTCCTTTTATTTTTAACGTGTTACGAGAGACCATAGACCACGATGCCATCATAACCATAGACGTTGGCGACAATGGCTTCTGGTTTGGGAGAAATTTTGTGATGAGACAGCAGACGCTTCTGATGTCCGGATATCTGGCTACCATGGGGTTTGGTCTGCCGGGTGCAATTGCATCCAAGTTAGCTTTTCCTGATAAGCAGGTGGTCTGCATCACGGGAGACGGTGGCTTTGCACAGGTGATGGGCGATTTTTTAACGGCAGTAGAGAATAACCTGGATATTATTGTGATAATATTAGACAATAAAGAGCTGGCGATGATAAGTGTAGAGCAGAAAGTGGAGGGATACCCAAAGTTTGCTACGGAGCTAAACAATCCTGATTTCGCTGATTACGCAATTTCGTGCGGCGGTGTAGGATTCAGAGTAAAAGAGCCGAATGAGTTGAAAGATGCTTTTGAAAAAGCGAAAAAAGCAAAAAAAACCGCTATTGTGGACGTTGAAACAGATCCTAAGAGATTTTAATTACGTTGAGCCAATGAAAGGCAAAGACAATCCTCTCTACGTATTGGACGGGAAAAAACTTGGCGAGCACACATTGCGCTTAGGGATGGTGAAAAAGGGTGCATTTGCCGGTGTATTTATGTTCAGCTTGCTCATTGAAGGAGATGATATAGTGAGCGGTTTATATTATACGGGAAGTAAGTGGATTAGACCCTGGATGGAGATTGATTATAACCCAGTTGCGGCGATAGAAGGTTTTGGAGAAGAGCTCTTTCAAATACTCTCGGAGTTAATCCCTCCTGGTGGACACCTGTCAATATCTTATTTGAACCATAAAGTAACTGCGCGGGCATTGAGTATAGGCGTTCCTCCAGCTGCAACTCCATTGGGATATCTCCTCTGGAGAAGCGGGTTTCGCTGGTTCAAAGATTGGTACTTTGCTGAGGGCTGGAAGGAAGGTGGCCCAAAGCTACAAGGCGAGAAACCGCGGAACGAAACGCGCAAACGAGCGAATACGCAAGAGATCGTTGACGAGGTGACTGATTTTGTCAGTAAAACTGGATACTTAGAACCTGAAATAGAGGAAGTATGCAGGAAGTTAGGGGTGAAGATATTGGAAGAAGTGGAGCGCGAAGAATCTGAAGCGGAGAAAAAAATTAGCTAGCTACTAATATCCGTGGGCAATAGCCACGACTGCCCCATTTTATCAGCTCTTATCGCCATTTCTCGTCATCACCTCGCTTTTATAACCTGAAAATAGTTGTACATGTCATAATAAAAGCTTCTCTGTTTTTATTTTGCATGGAATCGAAATTCGTTAATTTTTAGGTTGTATTTTCACAGTTCGCGCTGGATTGGACTATAAAGTGTAGAGGTGGTGAGAAGAAGAAGAAGAATTGCTTTTTATATCAGTGCGGGGAATATTATCTGTTGGTTGTTTGATAATTGGTGGACAGGCTCTATACTCGTTAATAAAAAAACTTAAAAGGTAAGATCAATATTAAAAATCTAACTTATTATTTTCGCGGATGTAGAAGAAGGGACGGGAAAGAACTAACATAACATGACCTCAAGCACCGAAACAATAACCGGAGCGAGAAGAAAGAGCGCAGAAATAAAAGCCCAATATAAAAAGTTCATCGGAAGGAAGATCATCTTTATCCTCTCCTGTGTCATCCTGATTTTCATTATCGCAGGTATAGCGGCAACGCTCGGCTCTTATCCTATCTCAGTCACAGAGGTCTATTCGATAATATGGCATGGTCTATTCCAAAATCCCGAAACGACAAAAGAGAATGTCATCTGGAATTTGAGATTACCCTCTATCATAATGGGCATCCTCGCTGGGATAGGGCTCGCTATTGCGGGGACAATAATGCAGGGTGTGATGAGAAATCCACTTGCAAGCCCTTACACCTTAGGGATTGCTTCTGCTGCTAGTTTTGGCGCTACTCTTGCTATCATTTTGGGTGCAGGTTTTGTCACCGGTAAGTATCTTATAATAGGCAACGCATTCATCTTCGCTTTGCTCTCTTCTTGCATCATCTATGGCTTATCGCGATATAAGAGTGTAACGCCGGAGACGATGATTTTAGCAGGTATCGCATTGATGTATTTATTCTCAGCAATGACCGGGATGTTGCAATATTTTGGAGAAGCAGAAGCGGTGAAGGAGGTTGTATTCTGGATGTTTGGAAGCCTTGGAAGAGCCTCATGGGATAATCTTTATCTCGTGTTTATTGTCATTGCTATCAATATCCCTCTTCTTATGCTAAAATCATGGGACCTGAACACACTGGGTGCTGGCGATGAGATTGCAAAAAGCCTCGGTGTTAATGTCGAGCGGACAAGAGCTGTTTGTTTCATACTCGCATCTCTCGTAACCGCAGGCATTATATGCTTCACGGGAACCATTGGGTTCATAGGATTGGTCTCACCGCATATCTGCCGCATGGTTATTGGAGGTGATAACAGATTTTTAATTCCCGCATCTGGTCTTTTTGGTGCTGCCCTTTTGCTTGCCGCAGATACCGTTGCAAGAACAATCATTGCACCTCTAATTCTTCCCGTGGGTTTGATCACAGCTTTCATGGGCGCTCCTTTGTTCCTTTACCTGATAATGAGAAGAAGGAGGGAGTTCTGGTGAAATGAAACTAAAAATAAAAGATATAGAATTTAGCTATGCAAGTGTGCCTGTACTGAAGGATGTCAGTATAGAACTCGCGGAATCGGAGATGTTAAGTGTGGTGGGTCCAAATGGAGCCGGTAAATCCACGCTTATCCGATGTATAGACCGGATTTTGAAACCACAAAAAGGGTGTATCTTGTTGGATGAGCGAGATATAAAAGAACTGAGCAGACTGGAACTCGCCAAAAAAATGGGCTATATCCCACAAACCACTTCCCAGGTCTTCCCTGCCACGGTCTTAGATACCGTTCTCATGGGCAGACGTCCACACGTTGGTTGGCGGAGTGGTGAAACAGATATGGAAAAGGCTTTAGAGATGCTGCAACTGATGAACATTGAAGAGTTCGCTATGCGAGACATTAACGAACTCAGCGGCGGGCAGCAGCAGAAAGTGTTCATTGCACGCGCACTCACGCAGGAACCTGCTGTCCTTCTGTTAGATGAGCCCACCTCTAATCTCGACATCAGACATCAGCTTGAAGTGATGGACATCATAAAGAAGATCGTGATAGAGAAAGGCATCTCGGCAATTATGGCTATTCATGACCTCAACTTAGCTTCAAGATACGCCGATAGAATCGTAATGATGCATTCAGGTACGATTTTTTCCGCTGGTAGCCCTGTTTCTACACTCACGTCTGAAAACATCGAACACGTTTATGGCGTTGAAGTGAAAGTGAACAACCACGATGGAAGACCTTATATCGTGCCTATAAGACCGGTAAGGTAAGGTCAAATGGAGGTAGGTGAGGTGTGTGTGAAATGAGACAAATAGCATTTTATGGCAAAGGCGGAATAGGTAAATCTACGACAGGGTCGAACATTGCGGCTGCATTGGCAGAGAAGGGGCTATCAGTGATGATGATTGGCTGTGACCCCAAGTCGGACTGCACCCGAAATTTGACAGGCGAGGTACAGATGCCGACCATTCTTGAAGTATCGCGAGACAAAGGAATAGAGAAGCTTGGTCTTGAAGAACTTGTAAAAGGCGCGGGAATCGAGCTCGAGGAGGTCATCCACAAAGGTTATAGGGGTGTTTATTGCGCTGAGTGTGGAGGTCCGAGACCGGGTTTTGGATGCGCAGGTCGGGGAGTCATCGTTGCGATAGATTTGCTCAAGAGATTGAAAGCTTTTGAGGAATTAAAGCCGGATGTAGTAATATACGATGTGCTGGGAGACGTAGTATGTGGCGGTTTTGCAATGCCGCTGAGGAGAGGTTTGGCAGACGAGGTCTATATTGTAACATCAGCGGATTATCTCGCTCTTTACGCAGCAAACAATATTTGCAAAGGTATAAGTGAGTTCGCAAACAAAAGGGGGTCACCGTTAGGAGGCATTATTTATAATGTGCGAGGTATGCTGGACGAAGCAGATGTCGTTTATGAGTTCGCGAAAAAGATTGGTTCGCAGGTTATCGGGCATATCCCAAATGCACATGAGATTGCGGAAGCGGAGATTGATGGCAACACGGTGATTGAATATAACGGTAATAGTGATATTGCCGGCTTGTTCCGGGAGTTAGCGCTGCGAATCTACAATAACACGCTAACTTCTGTACCAAAACCGTTAGCACCTGAAGAGATGATGAAGGTTGGTAAAGAAATAAGGAGACGAATAAAAGAGAAATATGGTACAGGAGGCACTCATGGGTGATAATGATAAATTTTCAGAATCCCGCGTTTCTACGCAGACTCCTTGAGATATTTGGTTATCTTATCTTATTTTATCTCCTCCCAATCATCATCTCCCGCACCCTATTCCTCTTACAAATCGCCTCTTTAACTACCTTATCCACTTTCCGTTTCATCGCCTCAAATTGTTCACCTGCGCTTTCACCTACTGCCTTCTTCACCGGCGTGTACGCTGACTCCCGGAACTTAGGCAGGAACTCTCTTATTTCGCCATCAACCACAATCTCTGCACCTTTACCCTCTTCAACGCTGCCAACCTCTTCTATGCCCACATTTTCACTCCTTACAATCGCCTTCACCTCTTCTGCTACTTCTTCCGGACAAATAACCAGCAGCGCATCCAGAGATACGCCTAAGTAATCTATTCCATGTCGCTCCAGCATCCCAAGCACCTTATTATTCACTACGCCCCTAATTCTATCCTCAAAAAAGACGAGTTTCACGGCTGCCACTTTTGCTATCTCGTTTGCATCGCCACGCACTCCACCGTTCGTAACATCGGTCATAACATGAACCTTTCTCACCATATCCGCATTGATAAGCGCATTGCAAGCCCGCAAAAACTTTATGTTCATCGTTTCTTTCACCACTTCGTATTCGCCATAATACAGCGCGGCAGTGGATATGGTGCCACCGCCTGCACCCTCACTCATTAAAATCACGTCACCTGCTTTTGCGCCTTTTCTCGACACAATCTCTTCAGCTACGCCAACCGCGCCAACGCAACCCGTCATCCTCTCGCCTATTACCACATCTCCGCCTATTCTCAATGTCGAACCCGTCACAAGCGGAACACCAGCAGCATCCGCGACCGCAGAGATACCCGCAATGTGGTCGAATATTTTCCCCACGTCACCGTCATCCGCTACATGAATGTCCGATAACAACGCAACCGGCACGGCACCCATGACATACACGTCACGAAGTGCTGCACGTGCCACGTGAAAACCGGCAAGAAACGGGAAGTCGCTCAGTCGCGAGTGCATCCCATCCACAGTCACAACCATAAATTTATTCTTGTTCCCCGCCGGCAAACGCACCACGCCTGAATCACTCAGGCTTGATGAGTCAACCACAGCGCCCGTTGCGCCTATTAGCTCACCTATCTGCTCATGCACATAAAAATCACCTGAGCCACGTGACCCAACGCCCAATTCGCCCATCCTCAGGCCGGATATTAGTTCCGTGACAAACTCGCCTTTTAAATCAATTGTCCGCTTAGCTTCTTCTAATACCGCTTTAGAAATCGCCATCGCCTTTTCTTTTGTTATACGGTTGCGTTTTATCTCCATGATGCGAGTGTTCATCTCGGCGATTATTCTATCGTCCGCTTCACCTGCTCTTAATTTCCGTTTCGCAAATCCTTCAATGTCCATTTTTGATTGATTCTATCCTATTTGTCATGATACCTTGATACTCATCGATTCTTTCCCCATTAAACTTATGTATCTTGCCTATCAAACTCGGAAGATGTAACAAGCGGAATCGGCGGAATTCGAACCCACGACATCAAGCTTAGAAGGGCGGTGCTTTATCTAACCATGAGCCCTCTTCTCTTTCCCACACCTGTATTTTATAGCGGTAGTCACTTATAAAATTATGGAGAGGAATACATCAATGCCAGATAAAACACCAATGATGGCGCAGTATCACCAGATAAAAGAGAAATACAGTGATGCCATTGTGCTCTTCCGGGTCGGGGACTTCTACGAGACATTTGGCGAAGACGCAAAAGTGGCATCCCGCGAGTTAAACATTACCTTAACCGCAATTGGCAGGGGCAAAGGTGCCGCGCGGAAGATACCGATGGCTGGTGTGCCTTATCATGCGGTAACCCCATACATAAAACAGTTGCTAAAGAAAGGTTACAAAGTAGCTATATGCGAGCAGATAGAGGATAAAGAGAATAAAAGAATAGAAAAGCGCGAGGTAGTACGGCTAATTACGCCAGGTACGGTCATTGAGGATTCCTTCTTAGAAGAGCGAATCAGTAATTATCTGATGTCTGTGAACCTGATAGAAGGCAAAGTCGGTATTGCAATGGTAGATGTATCAACAGGCGAGTTTTCATTGACGGAATTAGAAGATGACGAGACGCATTCTTCATTACAGAACGAGATAGAGCGTGTGAAGCCCGCAGAGATTGTTATTCCCGATTCTCTCGCTTTTTACATTGAACCGGGGATGTGCACCCTTTCGCGCTATGACGATTACTATTTCGACTACAAAAATGCGTATACACGGCTGCTAAACCATTTTGGTGTGATCTCACTTGACGGATTCGGATGTGCTGGACTAAAAGCAGGCATATCAGCTGCGGGTGCTGTGATTTCCTATCTGCGTGATACGCAAAAGCGTGTGCTGTTGCACATCAAACCGCTTAAGACCTTCTTCGTCTCGGATTATATGGTTTTAGACAGTGTGACAGTGCGAAATCTGGAAATATTTAGTAATATACGTGATGGCACGCAGCGAGGTACGATTATCAGTGTGCTTGACAAAACACTTACGGGTATGGGTTCACGACTCCTGAAGAATAATTTGAGGTACCCGTTACTTGACATAAGAGAGATAAAACGTAAGGAGGAAGTAGTCACGGAGTTTTATGACGATATACTGCTAAGAGAGTCGTTGAAGGCGGCACTACGGGAAATATACGATATGGAGCGGATAATAAGCCGGATTTCGTATGGTAGTGCGAAAGGCAAGGATATGATATTACTTAAGCGGTCGTTACACCAGTTAAAGACACTTAAAGGTTTGTTAAAGAAATGCCGTGCCGAAAAGCTGAGCAGTATGCTGAACACGCTACGGACGCAGAACTTCTCGGCAGTAGCGGGCATTATAGAGCGAGGCATAGTAGAAGAGCCACCGGCGACGTTGAAGGAGGGTGGGCTGATAAAGGCGGGGTACAATGCGGAGCTGGACGAGCTGAGACAGATAAAGCATGACGGCCGGAGCTGGTTAGCGGAATTCGAGGAGCGTGAGAGAGCCAGTACAGGGATAAAAATGCTCAAAGTAGGTTACAACAAGGTTTTTGGCTATTACCTCGAAGTACGGAAGGCGTGGATAGAGAAAGTGCCTGATACGTATATACGAAAACAGACGCTAACAGAGGCAGAGCGGTATATAACGGAAGAATTGAAGGTTTATGAGGCGAAGGCGTTGAGTGCCGAGGAACGGATAAAGGAACTGGAATACGAGTTATTCGAATGGATAAGACAGGAAGTGGCGAAACGAGCAAAGGAGATACAGGAAGCTGCGAATTTGATTGCCGAACTGGATATGCTACTGGCATTCGCAGACGTGGCGGCGGAGAACGGATACTGCTGCCCCGAAGTAGATGACGGTGATGAGATAGTTATACATGGGGGTAGACATCCGGTGGTGGAGAAAGAAGTGAAAGAGGGATTTGTACCTAATGACGTACACTTCGATGAATATAATAGGTTGATGATTATCACAGGGCCGAATATGAGTGGTAAGTCCACATTCATGCGTCAGGCTGCGTTAATCGTGCTTATGGCACATATAGGCTCGTTTGTGCCGGCGGCTGATGCGAAAATAGGCGTTGTGGATAGGATATTCACCAGAGTGGGTGCTTACGATGACCTTTCCATGGGGCAGAGTTCGTTCATGGTGGAGATGAGCGAAACCGCGAATATTCTTAATAATGCGACAGAAAGAAGCCTGGTTATTCTTGATGAGATAGGGCGTGGGACAAGTACGCTGGACGGCGTCAGTATCGCATGGGCTGTGGCTGAATATACTAATGGTGTATTAAAAGCGAAGACGATGTTTGCCACGCACTTCTATGAACTGACGGGACTTGCAGATGCTCTCGATTGTACACATTGCTACAACGTTTCGATAAAAGAGGCAGGCGATGAGATTTTTTTTATACGGAAGGTTGTGGAAGGGAGAGGCACAAAAAGCTATGGGATACAGGTTGCGAAACTTGCAGGATTGCCGGAGATGGTGATAGAGAATGCAAAACGCATTTTGAGAACGATGGAAAGCGAAGAGGCGAGGCGGGAGCAAAAGAAGAACGAAGGGGAAGAAAAAGAAGTGGAAAAGCGAGTTGAGGTGAAGAGAGAATACGTGGCACATCCCGTGGTCGAGGAGTTGAAATCACTAAATCTGGAAAAGATTTCACCAATAGAGGCGTTGAATAAGTTGTATGCGTTGAAGGAGAAGTTATAATGAATCCTGATTGAGAAGCGTGATAGAGAGCAAAAATGGATGGATAAATCTGGTGTTGTTAGGATATAAAAGTAGCAAAACGACAGAAATATCTACTCGTGTAAATAATAGGGATTTGAACATGATCGTGTACATCCAAAAGTACGGTCTCACAGAAAGCAAAGGTGATCCGTGATATGTTCAAAATGGGATACCGGGATAATGAGTTTTCCACAACCCACATGCAGGAAAGCAATCCCGTTTCCAATCTAGTGATGGTGGATGAGATGATCGTTGACATACGGTCGCTACCGCCGGATATTCAGGAGTACATACGTCAAAAGAAGAATCAGAATCGCAAAAAGTGAAAATGTATTTGAACAGGTGTCAGGTTTTAGATCCCAGGTTTCCGGTGCTTGACTCTGAATACTGACACCTGACAACTCACAAAACTCACACCTCTCACCTTTACGTCCTTATCAAATAGAAGCAAATGGTGCGGTTGAGGATGCTATATGCGCGGGTAAACGTAGATTGATGCTGGCAATGGCGACGGGAACGGGTAAGACCTACGTCATCGTTTCACAGATTTATAGACTTTTGAAGTCGGGTTTCGCAAAACGGATATTATTTTTGGTTGATAGAAGAGCGCTTGCGGCACAGGCAGTGAACGCTTTTGCTACTTTTGAAGCGGAACAAGGATTAAAATTCAAACAGACATTTGAGGTATATTCTCAGCGATTTCAAAGGGGTGATTTTGAGGAGGGGGATACATTTAATCCGCAAGTTTTACCTAATAGTTATTTGACGAATCCCCAACCAGGTCATGCGTTCGTATACGTATGCACAATCCAGAGAATGCGCGTGAACTTATTCGGCTGGCAGAATTCTTTTGAAGCTACAGATCAAGACGTGGATGATGAAAGCGATGCCACTCAAGTTGACATACCAATTCATGCCTTTGATGTGATAATTGCAGATGAATGTCATCGTGGCTATTCGGCACAGGAAATAAGTAAATGGCGTGAAGTTCTTGATTATTTTGATGCTATGAAGATAGGTCTCACAGCCACTCCTGCGGCTCATACTACCGCGTATTTTAAGGACATCGTTTTCCGGTACGACTATGAAAGAGCAGTAAGAGAGGGCTATTTAGTTGATTGGGATGCCGTCCGTATCAAGTCCGATGTAAGAATAAACGGGATATTTCTGAACGAAGGTGAAACGGTTGGTTTAATTGACACGGAGACGGGACAGGAGTCATTGGATACGTTAGAAGATGAACGCGAATTTGATACTTCAGAAATCGAACGAAAAGTTACGTCACCGGACAGCAACAGAAAGATAGTGGAAGAGATTGCGAAATACGCACATGAGCACGCGCGAATTTATGAACATTTTCCAAAGACATTGATCTTTGCCGCTAATGATTTGCCGCACACGTCACATTGTGATACGCTCGTGGACATACCTGCGCTTGAATTCCTGGTTTTTCTTCGCCCGGTAAAGTCACGAATTTTGTGGGAGCAGATGTTAGGCAGGGGCACAAGACTATGCAATGAAATAAACAAAACACACTTTACCGTCTTCGATTGTTTCAATGGAGGGCTTTTTGAGTATTTCAAAAATGTTACTGCTTTTGAGCCGGAACCACCTATAAAAACCACAAGAACGTATGCGGAAATAATAGAAGATATCTACCAAAATAGGGATAGAAGATATAACGTAAAAAGTCTTGTGAAACGACTGCAGAGAATAAATAAAGAACTAAGTGGCTCTGCACGCGAAAAATTCGCCAGATTTATTCCTGATGGCGATATGAAAAGCTTTGCACGTGATTTACCGCAACGAATTGAGAATGATTTTGTGAATGTTATGACTATTCTTAGAGATCCTGAGTTCCAGGACTTACTTGTTAACTATCCAAGACCAAAGCGAGGCTTTATTGTGGCTTACGAGACACAGGACGAAGTATCATCAGAAGAGTTGTTAAGGTACCGTGATGGTGAAGTTTGGAAGCCCGAGGATTATTTAGTTGCGTTCTCTCTGTATGTCAAGGAGAACCCGGAGCAGATAGAAGCAATTGAAATACTTCTGGATAGACCTGCGGACTGGAACACAGAAGCGCTCTCGGAATTAAGAACAAAGTTGGCAAGGACGCAGGAGCATTTTGCCGAGGATACTCTTAGAAAGGCGCATAAATTGAGATATAACAAAGCACTTGCAGACATTATATCTATGATAAAACATGCAGCGGACGAGGATGAGGCGCTTCTCAATGCCGAAGAGAGGGTCAAGGGGGCTTTCGAGCGAGTAACGTCAGGAAAAAGTTTTACCGGGAATCAAATGAAATGGCTTGAAAGGATAAGAGCACATCTTATCCAAAATCTGACTATAGATAAAGCGGATTTTGATACACTTCCAATCTTTCAGAGAGAGGGGGGCTGGAAAGCTGCGAATAGCGCTTTTGGCAGCAATCTTGAAACGTTCCTGCAAGAGTTCAATTGGGCGGTGGCAACATGACGGATGTAGTACAGAAACTGTGGGGTTTTTGTCATGTATTACGACATGATGGAATTGACTATGGAGATTATATCGAGCAAATAACCTATCTTCTATTCTTAAAGATGGCAGATGAAAGAGGGATTGCACTACCCGCGGGCTATGATTGGAAGACTGTAAAAGACCGGTCCGGGACAGACCTCACCGAATTTTACGTGGACCTATTAAGACGATTGGGCAAAGAGGAAGGCTTATTGGGTGACATCTTCAGCGGTGCCATATCCCGGTTTACCAATCCCGTCAATCTCAAGCGATTGATATATCTTATTGATGAGATAGAGTGGACGAGTCTAAATGTAGACGTGAAGGCAGCGGCATATGAAGGGCTATTGGAGAAAGCGGCAAGTGAAGGAAAGAAAGGTGCGGGGCAATATTTCACGCCGCGTATTCTCATCCAAACCATTGTCAGGTGTATGAAACCTGACCCGAGAGCACACAAGGAGTTTACTATTTGTGACCCCGCGGCTGGTACGGGCGGATTCTTGATGTGCTCATATGAATGGCTCATGGGGGAGACAGAAGGTGCACTAACACGTGAAGATGCAGCGCGAATAAGAAATCGTACCTATTACGGGACTGAATTAGTGCCACGCCCACGCCGCTTATGTCTAATGAACCTTTATCTACATGGTTTGGAGGCGAATATCTATCTCGGAGATTCGATCTATGAACCTGATTCTGGTAAGCGGTATGATATGGTATTGACCAATCCGCCGTTTGGCACAAAAGGAGCGAATCAGGCGCCAGGACGCGATGATTTCACCATTTCAACCTCAAATAAGCAGTTGAACTTCGTTCAGCATGTGATGACGATATTAAAACCTGGAGGAAGAGCGGCAATCGTATTACCAGATAATTGTCTGTTCAGTGACCAGGCAGGAGAAGTATTCGAGATACTTATGGACGATTGTGACCTTCACACGATTCTACGATTACCGAAGGGGACGTTTACACCGTATTCACCAGGTGTAAAAGCAAATGTGATATTCTTCCGGAAAGGGTACAAAACCAGGCACGTCTGGATCTACGACTGCCGCACTAATATACCGGGCATAACAAAGAAGGAGCGGCCGCTTACGCCTGAGCATTTCAACGAGTTTGAGCTATGTTATGGCTCTGACCCTAATGTGGTGACCACCGTGGAAAAGAGAGCTGAGATGGCAAAGAAGACTGAGCGGTTCAAGAAATTCGCTGTTGACGAAATCAGAAAAAGGGATTATAACCTGGACATCTTCTGGCTGAAGGACGACTCGCTGGAGGATGCTGAGGATATGCCAGAACCTGAGGAACTGGCAGGGGAAGCAATTACACATCTTGAAGCTGCTATTGACGGGCTTCAAGAAATAATGGTGCAGCTTTGTGATGGTAACAACGATATAGGACCACAGATTACACAAGATTGACGATGAAAGAATTGGAAGTGGAATAGGCAGGATGAGGGACGAAAATCTCGTGAAGAAAGGACTGATAATATTTGAGGGGCCCCGAAAAAAGGTAAGTATGTCATAACGCGGAAAGGGGAAGAGTTTCTTGCATCTTTGATGAAAGAGGGGGATCATCAATGATCCAACGAGATACCAAAGGAGATATAACTAAGTTACTGACTAAGTCAGAAGATTTGAGTGATGTAGTAAATGATGTAGTAAATGATGTAGTAAATGATGTAGTTCTTCAAATGAGCATAAGAAAGGAGGGTACAGATGGCTGGGCCAGACCCTGGAAAAGAGATTGAGGAGCCGTATGAGTTGCCAGATGGCTGGGCGTGGACAAGTCTTTCTGATTTATCGTATTTAATCACAAAAGGAGCTACACCCACTTCATATGGCTTTAATTATGTAGGCAAAGGAATTAATTTCATCAAGGTTGAAAATATCACTAAAAATAATATTAGTTCAAATTCCTTACATCATATAACCCCAGAGGCTCATGAGTTTCTCAAAAGATCTCAATTACAAGAAAAAGACATATTATTTTCTATCGCAGGGACTATTGGCCGTTCAGCTATTGTTAAAAAACATCATCTTCCTGCAAATACCAATCAGGCCTTAGCAATTATTCGGTTACCTTATATTTTTATTTCGATTGATTATATCCAATTGTCTTTGACAAACCACATTACCATTCTTAATGCACAGAATGAAATGAGAGGTGTGGGAATGAATAATATTAGCTTAGGTGATGTAAACAATATTGTTCTCCCTCTCCCTCCTCTCCCAGAACAACACCGCATTGTCGCCAAGCTCGAAGCACTTCTGGCGCAGGTAAACCGCTCCAAAGACCATCTGGCAAAGGTACCACCGCTCATCAAGCGTTTCCGGCAGAGCGTGCTTGCTGCTGCATGTTCGGGGCGGCTGACAGAGGACTGGCGCAGAGAACACCCTGATGTCGAGCCTGCTTCGGAGCTTTTGAATAGGATTCGAGAAGAGCGAGTACGAAGATACGAGGAGGAATGCCGAAAAGCGGAATTAGAGGGCATGAGGAAACCCAAGAAGCCGAAGAACATTGAGCCGCAAGTGGTGGACACTGAGGGGTTGCCAGAACTACCGGAGGGGTGGGTGTGGACGACTATAGGGGCTGTTTCTGAGAGAATACATTATGGCTATACAGAAAAAGCTAGCAATGAACCCATCGGTCCCAAATTTTTGAGAATAACCGATATTCAAAATAACAATGTTAATTGGGATTCCGTTCCGTATTGTAAAATCAAGGAAGAAGAAAAGAGAAAATATCTTTTATCAGAGGGGGACTTAGTTTTTGCACGAACAGGCGCAACAGTTGGAAAAAGCTTCATTATAAATGAAAAAATACCAGAAGCGGTATTTGCTTCTTATTTGATAAGAATAATTTTAAATGACTCTGTGGATAAAATGTATATATCCCAGTTTTTCCATTCACATTTTTATTGGCTTCAAATTCGGGTAATGTCCTAAGTTTCGTGACCCGTCTTGAACATCAACAATTCCTCCCATGTCCAAATGTGATTCGTGATACCTTCAGCTATGCACGGTGTTCTCACGATGTTCTTCTCACCTTTCTTCGTTT
>JBAQFZ010000111.1:0-14453 GCA_049287525.1 Halobacteriota archaeon
CACCTTTACTTAACAACACAGCCGCTTTTTCGTAGCCTCGTTTTAATATTCGTGCGCCTTTTGTCGCCTTCAATTTCGCTATAAGCACAGCTAACATACCCACAACCAGCTCGTTTAATATCGCACCTTGTTTCCGCGAATACCATAGCGAAGCCTGGTACAAAGCTTTCTCTAATCTACGTAGTTTGCGCCAGTTGCCGTTCCTGAGACCCTTCCTGAAATTCGCGAGCAGTTCTGCGTATGTAAGCTGCATACTTTGTCTTTTACTGTTGTAGTATATAAGCTTTACCATCACCGTAAAAAAGATAGATATTGATAAATCTTTGAATTCTGTTATTGCCATCTTGATATGAAACATACACTATATAAACCTTTATTACTTTTGTTTTTTTATATGAGGTGTTTGAGATGGCAATCTATTATCGTCAAACGACCTTTCAACAGAGGAGATATCTGTTTGAATTGGCTGAGCTGCTGGGGAGCGTTTCAGAGGCGTGTAGACTTACGAAGGTCTCACGTAATACATACGATCATTGGGAGCCCCGACCTGAGAAAGAAGCGGATAGCCCGATGGATATGGAAGGAACATGGCTGGGAGAGGGTTGTCGCAATTGAGACCGTGAGAAACGTGTAAAAGAGATGCTGGCAGAGAGGGAATGGGAGGAGACTTATGTGCGCGGCATCAGGTTGACTATAACAGTCTAAAATTAGTAAGCTATGAACTCGACTGACGTAGTATCTCTTAGAATATTCCCGACCTACCAGAAACAGAAGCAATATCTTTATATAGCGTGATGGATAGAAGATAGATAATGGATACCACAATTAAATCAATTCGGGCAAGAGAGATTCTGGATTCAAGAGGAAATCCGACCGTAGAGGTGGACATAAAATTACATAGTGGTGTCACATGCCGTGCTGCGGTTCCGTCTGGTGCTTCAACGGGAATTCACGAAGCTGTTGAACTAAGAGATGGGGACCCGAGAAGGTATGGCAATAAAGGGGTCTTAAAGGCTGTCAATAACGTAAACCATGATATCGCGGAGGAACTACTGGGGAAAGATGTCCGGAATCAGGTGCTGCTGGATGAATTGATGATCAACTTCGATGGAACTCCGAATAAGAACAAACTCGGCGCCAACGCGATACTGGGTGTCTCTATGGCTGTCGCGCGTGCGGCAGCTACGGCACTGAATATCCCTCTGTATAACTATCTTGGTGGGTCTACTACTGTCCTTTTGCCTGTGCCCATGATGAATATAATGAATGGTGGTGTTCATGCAAACTGGCAGAGTGCAGATTTTCAGGAGTACATGATTGTGCCGTATGGAGCGCCGAGTTTTAGCGAAGCTCTGAAATGGGGAAGTGAAACATACCACACCTTAAAAGCGAAATTGAAAGAAGAGGGACATAGCACAGGTATTGGCGATGAAGGTGGATTTGCACCGGAGGTATCCTCAAATGAAGAACCGCTTGATCTGATTCTTAAAGCCATTGAGCAGGCAGGATATGAACCCGGGAAGGAGATCGGGATTGCCATAGACCCGGCATCAAGTGCTTTTTATCACGAAGGCTGGTATACGCTTAGAACAGAAAACAGTCAATTAACCGCAGGCGAGATGGTCGAAAAATATCAGTCTCTGGTCACAAAGTATCCTATCGTGGTGATAGAAGACGGGTTGGCGGAAGATGACTGGGACGGATGGAAGATATTAAATAGCAAACTGGGAGGCAGGATAGAGCTTGTGGGTGATGATCTTTTTGTAACCAACATTGAACGTATTGAACGCGGAATACGAGAGAATGTCGCCAATGCGGTGTTAATAAAACTGAATCAGGTCGGCACTGTTACAGAGGCTGTTGCCGCAGTGAGATTGGCGCAGAAGTTCGGCTGGGGTGCGATGGTTTCACATAGGAGTGGGGAAACGGTCGATTCCTTTATCGCAGACTTCACCGTTGCTATGGGGACGGGGCACTTAAAATCGGGTGCACCTTGCCGCGGAGAGAGGGTAGAGAAATATAATCAACTCCTGAGGATTGAAGAAAGCCTGGGAGATACCGCGATTTTTGCGGGGAGGGGTGCATTTGTGAGATGACCCATACAATAACGCTTAATCCCGCTCTGGACCGGACGTTGGGGATTGAGAAGGTGGGCTATCCTGTCTATCCAGTAAGCGAGAATGAGACGGAAGCTCTAACAACAAAAAAGAAAAATCCGTGTAAATCCGTGTCTCAAATAGAAGGAGGCTATACTTTATATACATTCAAATAGGAGATTACCTTGATGGAAGCAGGACAAAACATATTTCCAAATCTTCCGCAGCGGTTGATTGGACTGGGCGAGTTAGCATATAATCTCTGGTGGAGCTGGCATCCGGAAGCAAGAATGCTCTTTAAAATTCTGGATCGCCCGGCATGGAAGGAGAGCATTCACAATCCGGTAAAGATGCTCAGGGAGCTTCCACAAGAGGTTCTGGAATCGGCAGCAAACAATCCCGACTATCTGCACTACTACGATTCGCTGCTTGTACAATTCAGACATTACATGAGGACAAAAGGGGAGTGGTTCCGTGAGAACATTGCCGATTCCGGCTCACTATCCATCGCCTACTTCTCGGCTGAGTATGGGTTGCACCATTCCCTCCCGTTTTATGCAGGCGGTCTTGGTTTTTTAGCCGGGGACCACTTAAAGGAATGCAGTGACCTTGGTATTCTCTTAGTGGCTGTCGGATTCATGTATCCGGAAGGATACATCAATCAGAGAATCCGTGAGGATGGCTGGCAGGAATGCGCAAAGGAACCTTTAGATAGAGATGCGGCTCCTATAACCAGAGTTCTGGACGAAAAGGGAGAACAACTTGTTGTCAGGGTACCGTTCATTGAGCCACCCATCTATGTAGCGGTTTGGAAGGTGGCTGTGGGTCGCATCACCCTGTATCTCATGGACACGGATATAGAGATGAATGATTCACGGAATCGTGCAATATCAGCCCGTCTTTATTGTGGGGATATGGAACAGCGTCTGCGTCAGGAGATAGTTCTTGGTATCGGAGGCTGTGAGGTCTTGAGTACCCTTGGGATTAAGCACACTGTACTCCACCTTAATGAAGGACATCCCGCTTTTGCTCTGCTCGAAAAAATCAGGGAACGGGTACAGGCTGGCGCGAGTTATGAGGAAGCTGCCAGAGAGGTAAAGGAGACCTCGATTTTTACAACCCACACGCCGGTTCCAGCGGGTCATGATGTCTTTCCATTCCCGTTAATGGAAGAATATTTTTGGTCTTACTGGCCGGCTCTGGGACTGGATCATGATACCTTTCTCCAGTTGGGAGTCCACCCAAAAGAGCCAGATAGGGGCTTTAATATGACTGTTTTTGCACTTCGGATGTCTAATTACCGAAATGCTGTTAGTAAACGGCATGGAGAAGTAACCCGAAAAATGTGGCATTGTCTCTGGCCCGAGCTGCCGGAAGAGAAGGTTCCCATTGATTCGGTTACCAATGGTGTACACGTCCCTACGTGGATCGAGCCGAAGATGGTGCTCCTGTTCAATAAATATCTGGGTCCCCGATGGTTAGAAGACCATGACAGCCCCCAGATCTGGGAACTGGTCGACAACATCCCTGACATGGAGCTGTGGCAGACCCATTACTGGTTAAAAATGAAGCTCATCAACACCATCCGCGAGCGCGCACGTCAACGCTGGGAACGCGACCGGGTCAGCCCTTCCATTGTATTAGCTGAGGGAACCTTACTGAACCCCTCTGTATTGACCATCGGCTTTGCCCGCCGCTTTGTCACTTATAAGAGGGCAGATTTAATCTTCTTCAATCGGGAAAGGTTAAAAAAACTACTGATTAATCGCTGGCGCCCAATACAGCTAATATTTGCCGGTAAAGCCCATCCAGAAGATTATGCTGGAAAACGAATTCTACAAAAAATCTCCACTTTTGCACATGACCCTGATTTAGGAGGGCGCATTGCTTTTGTGGAGGGCCATGATGAGCAATTGGCTCAGTATATGGTTCATGGGGTGGATGTATGGCTGAACAATCCTCTGCCGCCCATGGAAGCAAGCGGAACCAGCGGTATGAAGGCTGCACTCAATGGGGTGCCTCACCTGAGCATCATGGATGGTTGGTGGATTGAGGGGTTCAATGGCAAAAACGGGTGGGCATTTGGCGGAGAAGAAGTGAGTGGTAATCGTGATCAGGCAGATGCTGAGGCGATTTATGAACTCCTGGAAAAGGAGGTCATCCCTCTTTATTACAATGTCTCCGATGACGGCGTACCCCATGACTGGGTCAATGTTATGAAGGAATCTATGAAGAGCAATGGACCCATCTTTTCGGCACGGCGGATGGATAAGGAATATATCCAGAAGTTTTATGCCAATGCTTTGAAAAAAACCCAATATTAGAATGATAGCGGAGCACCTTGGACTGAAGACCCCACGTCATCGTAATTTCTTGAGGTTCATGAAACAGCCGATTACTCACTACGCAGCGCGGTGCTGTGGGGAAGGGAAAGGCGCATGACAGGAATGACAGAAAACATGCTTGACCAAATTTTCAATCCTCTGGGCATAGCAGTGATAGGGGCAACGCCAAAGGAAGGAAGAGTTGGAAATACCCTTCTTAAGAACATCCTCTCATTTCATAGAAAAGCGGAAGGGAGCATGAGGATTTATGCGGTCAATCCCAAATACGATAAAATTCTGAATGTCCGGTGTTATCCTTCAGTTCTTCAAATTGAAGAAGGGGTATCGGTAGCAGTGATAGCAGTTCCAGCTATCGGTGTTCCGGAAGTTCTTGAGCAATGCGGATTGAAAGGGATAAAGAACGTGGTTGTTATCTCCGCGGGCTTTAAAGAGTCAGGACGGGAAGGCGCCGTGCTCGAATCCGAACTTATCAGAATAAGTGCTAAATACGGCTTAAACCTCGTCGGTCCAAACTGTGTAGGGCTAATAAACACGCATTCCGGCTTAAATGCAACTTTCGGTAATGTCATGCCAACCAGAGGTAATATCGCGTTCTTAAGTCAATCCGGGGCGTTCGCATTAGCCGTTATTGACTGGGCAAAAGCAGCGAATGTAGGGTTCAGTAAGATCGTTTCCTTAGGTAATAAAGCGGTTCTCGACGAATGCGACTTTATAGAATACCTGGCTAAAGACGATGAAACTGAAGTGATAACGCTGTATCTCGAGGACATAAGAGAAGGGAGACGGTTTATGGATGTTGTGAGACCGATCACGAGAACAAAGCCGGTGGTAGTGATGAAAAGCGGGAAGACCGAAGCAGGAGCGAAAGCAGCTTCGAGCCATACCGGGAGCATAGCAGGCAGTGTAGAAGCTTTCAGAGCAGCATTTCAACAATCAGGCGTGGTCGAAGCGAACTCGATTAGTGATTTGTTTGACTTTTCACTTACCCTATCGCGAATTCGTCACGTAAAGGGCGGAATCGCAATTGTCACCAATTCTGGCGGACCGGGAGTTATGGCTGCCGATGCAATCGAAGAGTACGGGCTTGTGCTTGCTTCATTCGATAGGGGAACGATGGATAAAGTCCGTGATTTGCACGTTGCGAATTTCTATAATCCCGTTGATGTGATGGGTGATGCAGATACGGATAAATTTGGTTCTGCTCTTGGTATCGTCTCTGCCGACGAGAGCGTAGGTGCAATAATCGCCATACTTTCGCCCACTGCGCAAATAAATTTCCAGAAAGCGGGGGATTATGTTCTGGAATTGACTGGAACTAAGCCGATTATTCCCGTGTTTATGGCTGGTGATGAGATTGCAAAAACCGTAGCGCGGTTTAAAAAGCAAGGTATCACCAACTATTTCGACCCTGTGAGGGCGGTAGAACTGCTCCACGCAGTCGAGAAATACAGTGAAAGCAGGGAGAAGGTATATGATGGTCCGCCACCTTACTTCACCGTGGATAAAGCAACTATTAAAGAGCTGATGGTGTTTAAAGATGATAAAGAAGCGAAAACTGGCGTTGGGGGATTTAAAGTGTTAGAAGCGTATGGAATACCGGTGCCTTCGTATGGTAAAGCGGAAACGGCGGCAGAAGCACTTGAACTCGCAGATAGAATAGGCTATCCCGTGAGTATGAAAATCATTTCGCCTGATATAGTGCATAAAACGGACGTGGGTTGTGTAACGCTGAACGTGAGACGAGAAGAGGTAAAAGAAACGTTCTTTGAACTCGTGCACCGCGCTGAGAAATACACAAATGCAAGGCGAATAGAGGGTGTTCTTGTTCAGCAGATGATAGAAGGAGGTAAGGAGGTAATCGTGGGTATGAAACGCGACATGCATTTTGGACCTTTGATTATGTTCGGGCTGGGCGGGATTTATGTGGAGGTCTTCAAGGATGTATCGTTCCGGATTGCACCACTGAGTAGGGAAGATGCACTAGAGATGATTAAAAGTGTTAAAGCTTATAGGATATTAAAGGGTGTGAGAGGGGAGCCAATGTCTGATATAGAGTCTTTAGTGGATGTGTTGCTCAGGTTTTCCGAGCTCAGTATGGACTCACCTGAGATACTGGAAGCGGATTTGAATCCGGTTAAGGTCTTTGAGCACGGTAAAGGTTGTTATGCAATAGATTTTAAAATGATTATGGGGGCGAGGAAATGAAGAGCATACTTGTATCATCCATAGAAGAATATTCGGGAAAGAGTGCAGTGATAATAGCGCTGGGGCTGATACTGCGTGAGAAGGGGTTCAAAGTCGGCTACTTCAAGCCGTTTGGCGTGGGCACCACCCGGATAGGCGAGCAACTCGTTGACGAAGACGCATACAACACGGTGAGCGTACTAAATACGGGGGATGATATAGAAGATGTGTGCCCGGTAAAACTTGATAAGCCATATGTGGAATTTGTTTGTTCCGCGGACCCGGTAGCGTTAAAGGAAAGAGTTATGGATTCGTATAAGAGCATCTCAGCGGGTAAGGATGTAGTCCTGGTGGAGGGCGCAGTTGAGTATAAAGTGGGAAGAGCGCTGGGACTCAGTGACCCGGACGTTTCATCCGCGCTGGATTTAGAGAGCCTCATGGTGGTGAAATACACGAGCGATTTCGTTCTTGACGGTGTTCTTGCGGCGAGAGAACTTTTTGGCGAACAGCTTAAGTTTGTCCTGTTCAATCAACTCGCGGGCTACAAGAAGGCGTATGTCAAGGATATTACAGCAGGATTTTTAAAACCGAACGGAATGGAAATGGTAGGCACACTGCCTTACGACCCTCTGCTTGCTGGCTTGTTTGTCAGTGAACTCGCCGAGGCGTTGAATGGCGAATGGCTTGTTAAGCCACGTGAAGATGTGATTATTGAGGATTTTTTGATAGGTGCAATGTCTCCACCGTCCGCCTTGAAATATTTCAGGCGTGTGAGGCAAGCAGCTTTAATAACCGGTGGAGACCGGGCTGATTTGCAAAATCTCGCTCTGGAAACGGGTACTATAAAATGCCTGCTGCTGACCGGGCATTTAGAACCACCGGGAACGATGCTGGGAAAAGCAGAAGAGAAGGGCGTGCCGGTTATTCTGGTTGCGGATGATACACTCACGACGATGGAGAAGCTGGATGAGGTATTTGGTAAGGTGAGGATAAAGGGCGATGTGAAGCTGAGAAGGATAAAAGAGCTTGTCGAACGGTTCGTTGATTTAAATTCTTTGGGGTGGGGGTAGTAAAGAGAAAATGAAATGGTCTTATAAAATTGGTAGTATCGGGGGGATACCAATAAAGTTGCACGTGACCTTTCTTATAGCACTATTAGCTTTTATCTGGATTTTTGCGGTTTATGCTCTTGAATTATTCGGCATAATTCTTGGTTTTGGAAGCATGAATATTTCAACCTGGCTAAAGTACCTGTTGGGTGCCGTTGCTTCTGTTCTTTTTTTCTCCACTCTGCTCTTACACGAACTCAGTCACTCCTTCGTGGCAAGGCGTTATGGGACAAAGATAGAGAGCATAACCTTATTCGTACTCGGTGGCGTGGCACAGATGGAAGATATTCCCAGAGAACCGCAAAAGGAGGCAAAGATCTCAGCTGCTGGTCCCGCCTTCAGTCTGGGGGTAGGTAGCCTTAACTACGCTATTTACTACGTCTTTGGTTCGGGGACTGCGTCAGAAGCGACGTTCAAGAATGCTATCCTCATAGTTGTGGGTATAATTGCATTTTACAATATAATACTGGGGCTCTTCAATCTCATTCCGGCATTTCCCATGGATGGTGGCAGGATATTGCGTGCATGGTTTGCTACTCGTATGTCATACATAGATGCAACCAGATGGGCAGTAGACGTGGGCAAGAGTTTCGCCATTGGAATGGGAGTTCTCGGGTTGTTCGTGGATCCCATTTTAATATTCATTGCCATCTTCATCTATCTTGGCGCTTCTGGAGAGGAGAAGGCAACGGTTATTTCGCTCTCCTTAGAGGGCGTGAAAGTCCGGGACATTATGACCAGTGTGCCGGATGTAATCTACGTGCCTCCTGACTGGACACTTAACCAGTTAATAGACGTAATGTTTAAGACAAAGCATATTGGTTACCCGGTGCAGGAGAATCAGAGTTCTCCGGTACTCGGAGTGATAACCTTTGGAGACGTCCGACAGATACCTGACTCGAAGCGAGACACTACCAGGATCGAAGACATCATGAAGCGAGAGATAATCACAATCGGGCCGGATGCGGATGCTTTCGATGCTTTTAAATTAATATCAAGCAAGAACGTAGGTCGCTTGATTGTTATGGATGACGGACAGATGAGCGGGATCATCACCAGAACCGACTTCATGCGGGCTATCCAGTTCCGGGGCAGATGATGGATGGCACAAGCGAAAGATATAGTGATTTTTATGGTGGTATATTGCACTATAACCCCGCGTTCGCACCGCATCAATTATAGTCATTCCGCAAAATTTATGCAAGGTTTATATATGTACTCCTTCCTATTGATGCTTGTGAATAGAAATGGAAAAAATTTAGGGCTCAATCTTTGCAATTTGTTGGCGGAATGACTATATTACTTTCACCTTCAAGCTTTTTAAGTTTTTGGTTTTAAACACAAGACCCCTCAATGCCCTTACTGATTCCGGCGGGACATAAATAACATTGAGCTATCAGTTTCGCTCTCAGCAGGTTTTTCATATCGTCAAATACGATTATGGACTACCTAAGCAGAAGCATGTACAGCCCCACCAGCACCAGAATAAGCCCGGAAATACGTTTAATAATCACACTGTACTTAATAACCGGCTTTAATGTGAACCGGGAAGTATATGCAATTGCAAGCAGTGGTAATCCCAACCCAAGCGAATAGATAGCTAAAAGAAAGCCACCGTAGAGTATGTCCCCTTCCACAGCGACCAGTGCAAGTATCGCACCCAGTACGGGGCCGATACAGGGGGTCCATATAATGCCCAGCGAAAAGCCGAACACAAAACCACCTGCTGCTCCGCCCACGTTGGTTGTAGAAAGACGCGAGCGTATCCCCGCGGTTGGAATAAAGGTGTGCATTCTCTGCCAGATCACGTCAAAAATCATGGCCAGTCCAAAAAGGATGATTACTGCTCCGCCTATGGCGTACAGTAGGGGTTGATACTGCCGAAATAGCGAGCCGAAAGCGGAAGCGAACACGCCCATCAACGTAAATGCACTGGAGAGCCCGATGACAATGGTAATGGGTATAAATTTACCCGCTCGGGTCGAATATGCCGCAATCAGTGGAATCACCGGGAGTATGCAGGGAGATAAAACGCTTAATAAGCCAAATGATAAGGCGATGAGCGGTGACGGTACTATCATCTCCTTACTCATCGCCTCCGGAACCAATACCAGCACATAAGAATATTGACGATTGTGCAATTATGTGTGCAGTAGCAAGTATCAATGTGAACAGTACGGCAAAATAAAGAAAGAGCATTTAAAATCTCCCCCCTGATTTCTATCACCTGATTTCTATCACCTACCCCTTTTTATCATTATCTTCTAATTATAAATAAAGTAGGGTTAATCATAGCTATAAATAAGTTTAACAGACAACTAATACGAACCATGACAATACCTCTGCCGGATGTGCAAGCAAGCAGTCCGGACATAAGGATAAACCTGACGAGAGTGGGGGTAAGAAACGTAAAGAAGTTGGTAGAGGTAGCGCGGGCTGATGGTAAAAGACCTGTGATTCTCATATCGGACTTCTACATCTTCGTGGACCTGCCTCGTGACATAAAAGGTGCGAATTTATCGAGGAATTTTGAGGCGATATATGAAGTGCTGGAAGAAGCGATTAGTGCACCGATATACGAAGTGGAAGAGCTATGCAGCGAAGTAGCAAAACGGGTACTCCTGCTCCACGAATACGCTTCTACCGCTGAGGTGGGGATGAAGAGCGTGTATATGTTAAAGCGACAAACACCGGTACTGAATATTTTATGCCAGGAGCCTGCAACGATCTTCGCAGAGGCAAAAGCGTTTCGCTCCTCCTCCTCCTCCTCCTCCTCCTCATCATCATCATCATCATCATCATCGAATGGTGAAAAAAGTGATATAAGGATTAAAAAAGTGATAGGTGCTGAGATTATCGGAATGACCACATGCCCCTGTGCACAGGAGTTAATGAGGGATAACGTGACGAAGGAATTGAAGAAGCTAGGTGTAGCCGATAAGAACGTGGACGCTTTTTTGCATGTTATACCCATGGCAACGCATAATCAAAGAGGTAAAGGTATAATTTCCATAGAAGTAGAAGACAATGTTAAAGTCCCTATGGAGAAGATAATAAAGATAATCGAGCGGTCAATGAGTTCAAAGACGTATGAAATATTGAAACGCCCTGATGAGGCGAAAGTGGTGGAACTGGCGCATAAAAAGCCCATGTTCGTGGAAGATTGCGTTAGAGAGATGGCGAAGCGGGTGGTAGAGACGTTTACCGCGCTACCTGATGATTCTATCATCACCATAAAGCAAATAAACGATGAGAGCATCCATCAGCACGATGCCGTTGCCGAACGAATTGCGCCTATCGGTGAGCTGCGCAGGGAGTTAAAAGGAGAGAGAGTATAAAGCCGGGGTGGCCTAGTAGGTTAGGGCGCCAGACTCATAATCTGGAAGCCGCGGGTTCGAGCCCCGCTCCCGGCATAGATATGCTAAATAGTGATGTGTACCTCCGCATGAGATGATAATAATCCGCAATCTATGCAAAGACTGGAAAGAGTTCTCGCTGAAGAGCATAAATTTAGAGATAAAGAAGGGCGAATATTTCGTTATTCTGGGTCCCACCGGTGCTGGCAAGACGATGCTGCTCGAGACAATCGCGGGTTTTCACATCCCTGATAGTGGCACTGTATGGATAGATGAGCGAGACGTAACGAATTTTGCACCAGAGCGGCGGGGAGTGGGTTTTATCTATCAGGATTATTTGCTATTCCCGCATTTTACGGTCAAAGAGAACATAGTATTCGGGTTGAACGTGAGAAAGTCGGCAGTTGCAAGCAGAAAGAGTCCGGCGGAAATTATGGACTGGTTGGGGATCTCGCATCTTGCGCACCGGTATCCCGGTACACTAAGCGGCGGTGAGCGGCAAAAAGTGGCGATTGCCAGAGCGATGGCTGTTGAACCTTCTTTATTGCTGCTGGACGAGCCCTTAGCTGCTTTAGACCGCCGAACGAGAGATTATCTTAGAGAAGAGCTGAAGCGAGTAAAAGAGGAATGGGACATTACAATGGTACACGTAACGCATGACCAGACAGAAGCGATGGTATTAGCAGATAGAGTAGCGGTGATGATGAACGGGCGGATATTACAGGTCGGCACGCCTTTCGAGATATTCAACAAACCGTTAAACGAGGAGATAGCGGATTTCGTCGGTGTGGAGAACATATTGAGCGGGGCAGTCCGGGATAATAAGGACGGCATTGCCGATATAGAAGTAGATACCGGGTCTAACATATTCGCCGTGACCACCTACCGGGATGGTAGCGTAAAAGTGTTCATACGACCAGAGGCTATAATTTTGTCGCTGTGCCGGGAAGAGAGCAGTGCAAGGAACACCATAAAAGGTCGAATAGCGGAAATAAATGATATAGGACCTTTAACACGAGTAAGAATGGATAATTCGCTTGTAGCACTTATCACAAAGCAATCACGAGAACATCTGGGACTGCGAAGAGGTACTGAAGTCTACGCTTCCTTTAAAGCCACTTCGGTACATGTGGTGCGGTGATAGATACCCAAAATTCGGTCTTGTTAGCCAGATGTCTTTTGAGTTAAAGTTAAGGTAATTAGACTAGACCACAGGAAACTACATCGGTTTTTGGTTTGCTTAACATGAGAGTACAATTTTTGTGAACATACATGTATGTATTACATATTTAATAAGTTCAGTTATTAATATTTATATCGAAAAAAACCGAAAATCATTTTATTAAGGTCAACAAAATATATTAAATATCTCATATAAGGGCAAGATAAGGATGGAAGATATGAGGGGAAAGAGAGGCGAAAGCGTAAAATTGGTAATAGCGTCCCCGACGCGGCTAAACCAGGAGGGGCTAAAAGAAAAGGCAAAGAAGAAAAAGGGAGTAGCCACCGATCATAGGAGGTAAGAAGATGGGAATAAGTAATTCTGATAGCGTCGTGGAGGAGCGCTATTTGAATAAAAAAAAAAATAGGAGGTGTAGAAAAAAGTGAATAAAAAAATGGTATGTATTGTATTTGGGATAATAGTATGCCTGATGGGAGTCGCACCAGTGATAGCAGAGCCAACACCGTTTGTAATCTATGGCTATGTATTTGATTCGGGTAGTAATCCATGCAACGGTCCGACGGTTCAAATACTGAATCAGAATACGGGTGCGAGCTGGTATGCCAAAAACGCTACGGAATCGAACTACTATCAGCTCGTGCTTGCTAATGGCACCGATTTGAATGCGAGCGAGGTATTGAGGATAACAGTCACAAATCCAGACGGGAATCAGTCAAAGACCGTAGATTATACGGGAACTTCGGAAGATGTCAATAATGGCGGTAAATTTAACTTCAACCTCACGCTTGAAACCACGAACACTCAGACATGGTATTTTACATCAGACGGTAAACCTGGTGATGCACCAATCGCGAACGATACTCTAACACATAAGAAGGATAACCTAATGCACAAGGGTTCACGAACTGGCTCAGGTACTAATTTTGACCTGAATTCTACTGCAGTCGCATGGTTCTACGCAGATACCGGTGCAGAGAGTGGTATTGGATTTGGCGAGCACCCGTGGGAAGCGCATATACGAACAGAAGCAATAGAAGATGATGAAATAGGGCACAACCTCACGGTTAAGATTTGCAAGTTGAATAGCAGCACCGGGAATGTAACCGTTATTGCCAACAATACCACGCAGTTAACCGCTGCGGCTGCTAACCATCTCTGGGATATAAGGTGTGAAGATAACGGATTAACGACACAGGATTTCAGTACTGGCGATTGGCTTGCCGTTCGATTGTCCTGGGATTGTCCCACGGATGATCTCCGGATATACTACAAAGCAGAAGCAGGCAGTGACTCTTACATCAAAAGCCCTTCCTCTGATCCCGGCTATCCGATCCCAGAACTACCAACGATAATACTCTTCGGTGTGGGATTGCTTGTAATATCAGGATACGTGGGATGGTTCAAGCGAAGAAGAGACAGACCTTCAGTATAGTATCTAATGCGCAAAACAGAGAAAATAGGGACCGTTTATTTTTAGCGGTTCCTCTATTTTTAGATTTATACGTTTTATCTCGGAAGAAGGGATTATTGTCATACCATTGGAGTATATAAATATATGCTATCCGATAAAAACCGAAAATCATTTTATTAGTGAATATATTTATAATAAATATGTTACTCTTCATGGACGAACTGAAGCGAAGTATGCACGGTGAAGAAAAGCGATGGGGGAAGAAGGAAATCCCCGTAAAATAGGAAGGATGTAAGAAAGAACCTGTAAACAGGTGAAAAGGGGAAAAAAATGAGAAGACAAAAAAGAAGTATTGTGCTGTTTGCCATTGTGCTATTGTCGCTGATGGCAATAGTGGGAAGTGCGCAGGCTCTGCCAGAGCCAGCTGCTGAGGTGTACTTCGTGCCTGAGGACATCAGGATTCCGAAGTACTGCGATACCACAGATGTTAGCATCTGGATAAAGACGGAAGATGTGATCACTTCTGGTAGGATGGAATTCGACTACACCTATTGCTGCATGAATGTAACGGGTTACACGATGAACACCACCAATTGGGTTCCTCCAAGTGGTATGGCATTAACTCCGGGTAAAGTGAGGATAATCCTCAACGCGGCGGGACTGGGCGTTGGACCTGGACTGCTGCATGTAGGTAACATCACAGTTCACTGCTGCAATGACACAGGCTACTGCTTTACTGATTTGACCTGGAACAAAACCACTGGCGCCT
>JBAQFZ010000112.1:0-13983 GCA_049287525.1 Halobacteriota archaeon
TTGTTCAGCCGGTAGCGCCAGTGAGAACTCGGCTCGTCCGCTTTTACCGTCAGCAATATCTCGCGTGTCGCGTATGTCTTTCCTTCTTCCGGTGTTAAGACTGTTAGCTCCGGTGGGGTCGTGTCCATCACGACTTTTATCTCTGAGGTACCTGTATCCATGATGAAGGATACAGTTGCGTTTGCCCTTTCTCCCACCCTCGCGAATAATTGCATCAACTCGCTCGTGTTTAACGTTAATCTTATACTACCGTTACCTTCATCATAGCAAATCTCGTATCCCTCCATCCATTGCGACCATGCCAGAAGCAGTTTATCCGTGTCCATCTCGAGCACTATATTCCCATTATCACTGCTCTGCCACACATCTGCCGGTAAGACAATCAAACCCGGAGTGCTCGTCTTCCCTTCAGCCTTTTTCTCTGAACGGTCCGGGGCTTCGACAAAGGCTATTGTTGCGTTTAGTGCTTGCCCTGCACCCGCGAATAAATATGTCAGCTCGCTCACAGTTGTCGTTATCCTTACTCTTCCGTTACTCTCGAAATTGAGACCGTCACTCAGGTTAATGCAGTCGCTCCCGTTCGTTAGCGGTGCTTTTGCGTGCACTTCGAGCATCACCGATTCGTCTCCTGCGAGCGAGACATTCACGACTACCCCTAAATGAGAAGCGGTGATATTACCTGTACTGGCACCCACATTTGCAGATATGAATACAAACAGGGCTACTGCTATCAGACAAAATACTTTTAGTTCGTTCACGTTGACTGTTAAAGTTTAGTAAAGAGTTACGTTACATGTGTGTTATATACATACTAAAGGTTCTTATAACCTTTTTGGTGTATAACTACTTCGGAAGCCTCCTTCTCGGATGATTGGATGATTGATTTATAGGGGAGGGGACTAAGAGTGAGTCCATGCAATAAGGGGTTAAGCGCAAAAATGAGGGAGTTGGTTGACGTTGCCATAGGCAAAGAGAAGGCGGATTTGGTGCTAAAAAACGCAACCCTCGTGAACGTCTGCAGTAGCGAGCTATATGAAACCGACATTGCCATTGCGCGTGGTATTGTTATCGGATTGGGAAGGTACGACGGTAGGGAAGAGATAGAAGCGCGGGGCAAATATGCAGTTCCGGGATTGATAGACGGGCATACACATATAGAAATGAGTATGCTTTCGGTATGCGAATTTGCAAAGGCGGTAGTGCCCCGTGGAACGACTTCGGTGGTAGCAGACCCGCATGAACTCGCCAATGTCTTGGGTATCGAAGGCATAATAGCGATTTTAGAGGATGCGAAACAAACTGCGCTAAAGGTTTTCTGCATGGCGCCTTCTTGCGTCCCTTCTACCGCGCCTTCCGCAGGGCTTGAAACTTCAGGTGCGATCATCACGCCTGAAGCGGTAAAGGACTTGCTGCGGACGGAAGGAATTATAGGCCTGGCAGAAGTGATGGACTACCGCGGTGTTATAGCCAAAGAGGAAGAGATATGGACGAAGCTAGAAATAGCGCATGCGTTGAACGCGCCAATAGACGGACATGCACCGCGACTCCGCGGTAAAGAATTAAACGCTTATGTCTTAAGTGGTGCTGGCTCGGACCACGAGAATACGTCTTATGAAGAAGCGCAGGATAAGCTCCGGGTGGGCATGCGACTCATGGTACGCGAAGGTTCAGCGGCAAAGAACCTTCGGGAACTCGCACCGTTGTTGAAGACCGTGGATACCAGGCATTGCATGCTCGTCACAGATGGCGACCGAACACCACGCGATCTAAAGGAAGCGGGTTATTTAGATTATGTCTTGAGAAGAGCAATTGAGGAAGGTATAGACCCGGTGAAAGCGGTGCAGATGTGCACACTAAATACCGCGGAATGGTTCAAACTCGACGGTAAAATAGGCAGCATTTCACCTGGTAAAATCGCGGACATTGTGCTCTTAAAAGATTTAGAGGCGTTTGTAGTGGAGCGCGTAATAGTGAACGGACAGACGGAGTTCACGCCCCCTTCTGTATATAGATATAATAATTATCCGCAGTATGGCGAAAGTGTAAGGATAAACAGGATAACGCCTGATGTATTTGTGATACCGCAAGAAGGCGTGAAAAAAGCGCGAATAATCGGTCTGATAAAAGGCGAACTACTGACTGATGCACTTGTGGCGGAGATAAGCGGGATAGACATTGCGCGGGATATATTAAAAATTGCTGTTGTAGAACGGCATCAGAAATCGGGTAATATCGGTCTGGGCTTCGTGAACGGGTTTGGGTTGAAGACCGGTGCTGTCGCTTCCACTATCGCCCATGATGCTCATAATATCGTTGTTATAGGCACAAACGAGGCAGATATGGCCTTCGCATGTAACCGCCTGAAGGCAATAGGCGGAGGCATTGTGCTGTGTAAAGGAAGCGAGGTAACGTGCGAATTAGAACTGCCGGTTGCCGGACTCATGAGTAATAAAGGGCTGGACTACGTAGTAAAGCAGCAAAAAGAGCTGGACGATAAAATATCAGAGATGGGCTGTGAACTGCAAGCGCCTATTATTACTATGTCTTTTCTCGCTTTACCGGTAATACCGAAGCTGAAGATAACGGATAAGGGGCTGGTGGATGTGGAGAAGAGGGAGATAGTGGATATATTCGTGAGTTGAGAGGTCAACGGAAGACAAACCCCATGATTAGCTCTTTCAACACTTCCTGATCCGAATACTCCTTACACACAACCTCCGCTTTGCCGCGTATGTATGCAGAAATTTGCGATTCATACTCCTCTTTATATACGCACAATACCGGAATCCCGAGGTTAACCGCATCTGCAATCTCCGCACCCACACCCAGGCTTGGATTCGTTATCTCCGCAATCAGCAAATCCGCCTCTTTCAGCCATCCATAATCCCTATCGTGAATTTCGCGATTGGTAAGTCGTGATTCGCTTATCATAAACTTCTCGCTGGTTTGATGCCTGCTTATCACTTCCATTCCCTGCTCTTCTATTATATCCGGTATCTTTCTCAGCTCTTCCTGTGCAAGTCGTCCGAATCCCCCGCGCATCGAGCACGAGAAGAAAACTCGTTTTGGGCTACTCATGTTTAATAATTATTGAAACTCCAAAATCTGTTATAATAATTATAAACAGTAACCGTGAATGAAGAAAGTAGAGCTCCTGTCGCCAGTTGGAGGTTGCAAGTCGCTCAAGCCCGCCGTGGAACACGGAGCAGATGCCGTCTATTTCGGCGTGGGCAAGAAGTTCAATGCCAGGAGACGTGCCGCGAATTTCAGCATTGAGGAACTCCGGAATGCCGTTCTATATGCTCACGATAATGGCGTAAAGGTATACATTACGTTTAATATCCTGATAAAGAATCACGAACTTCGCGAGTTCTTCGACAACATATCAGATGCGTATTCCAAAGGTATAGACGGCATAATAATCCAGCATCTCTCGTTTGCACGCCTGCTTAAGGATACGTTCCCTGACCTGCGAATCCATATATCAACACAGACTGGGATAACCAACACATACTATTCTGACTTACTTTACGGGGTGGACCGGGTTACGCTTCCTCGTGAGTTCTCGCTTGTGGAGGTACGTGATTTCGTGGAGAAGACCGGGATAGATACAGAGGTATTTGTTCACGGTGCGCTATGCTTCTGCTACGGTGGGCAGTGCCTCTTCTCCAGTTTCCTGGGTGGCAGAAGCGGTAACCGCGGAATATGCGCACAGCCGTGCAGGAAGAGATACAACCACAGCTACCTCTTGAGTACAGAGGATTTATGTCTTGCGGGCAGGATACCGGCAATAATAGAATCAGGAGTTAGTGCGTTAAAGATAGAGGGCAGGCTCAGAAGTCCACGGTATACCGCACTTGCAACACGAGTCTACCGCCTTTCCGTTGATTCATATTATAACGGTAACTTCTGCCTGCCCGAACGAGAACTCAAAGACCTTGCTCTTGAATTCAACCGTGAATTCACCGAGGGCTGTATGTTTGGTGCATCGGACATCGTTGCCTCTGACAGCCCGAAGAACCGCGGCGTTCCTCTGGGCATGATTGCAGAAGACACCACGCTCACACTCTGTGAACCACTGTCAGTTGGCGATGGTATCGGTATCTGGACTAAAAGCGGGATTGATGGTGCCGTCATAAAGGAGATAGAAAGAGACGGTAAATCTGTCACTTCCGCAGATGCTGGTGACACGATAAAACTGTTCATCCGGGCAGAAGAGGGCGATAGAATCTATAAGACTTCATCACGTAATAACACGCACTATGCGCATGTGAAGCCAAAACCCGGGCTAAACACGCCCAGCAGGTCAAAACCGCTGGTGGTAATGCCGCCAATTGAAAATACCGGGCACAGTAGCCGGGAGATTTTAGCTAAGGTTTATTCCAGAGCGGATGCAAAAGGCGCGTTAAAGGCAGGAGCAAACTCGGTCTTTTACTCGATTTTCGCACCGGATTTTCATGAATCCGGTGCACAGCCGTATATCCCGCGGATTCTATCGGACCATGAAGCGAAAGAAGCCATCCATAAGTTGAAAACCACAGACGCGGTTCTTCTCGGTAATTTCGGGCTTCTGGCGGTGCTATCGAGATCAAATACACGTACGATTTATCTTGACTATTCCGCTAACGTCTTCAACGACCTGGACATGGCGTTTATTAAAGGCGCCGTTCCCATCGTCTCGCCGGAACTTAATTTGACGGAGCTATTGGCATTCAAAAACAAACAGTTCGCGGTGCTCGTTCATGGCAGACCGGTTCTTATGACCTCTAAGTATCCGCTGAAAGAAAGTTCGCTGAAGGACGATCTGGGCTTTGTTTTCCCGGTGCGCCAGGAGCATAAATACACGCAGATACTGAACAGCTTACCCATTGGCTTTTTCAACGATATTAAAAAACTCCGCGGCATAACCAAATTCTTCTTTGACCTTACAGATGGCGATGCCGAACGGATAATTCGTATGTATAAGGACGTGCTCAACAGTAAGACGGTGAAGAAGTCGGTGAGGCGAAAGCATACCCGGGGTCATTTCAACCGGGGCGTCAGCTAAACCTGTTTTCGCAAAAAATAAAAAAAAGGGGGGGGGAGGAAAGCGTTGAAGGTACGAACTCACACTCACATATCACGGGCAAAAGCAACCCACGTTTCCGTTGTTGAGACCGTTCTACTCTCGTGAAGGAACTCCTCAATTACTTTCGCGTCTTCCGCCTCGTAAATCCATATAGCATCATATCTTCCCAGTGTATGATACACTCGCAGGAACTTTACGCCTTTAGGCGGTGCCTTAAGTATTTTGTCACCGAATGCTCCCGCCTCTTCTACCATGCCCGGATTTACTTTTACGCATGTTATAAACAACATCTTTTCCTATCACCTCCTTATAGCCGTTATAACAGTTATAGCCAGTGGTATATATAAATAACTTTTTTTGGCTCTTTTTGCTTGCTATTGCTTACCCGCATAAATATACCGACCTTCACTTCATTCCGTAGGATAGAGTGTTTTAATACACGCGGGGTTTCTTGTCACGATATTTCTAACTGATATGATCCCCACGAGTTTGTCATTTTCCATCACTAACAGCCTTCTTATACCCCTCTCCGCCATAAGCTTGCACGCTCTCTCCTGCGGTTCGTCCGGTCCGATGGTGATCACTGGTGAGGACATTATCTCTTTTGCTTTGATTTCTCGTGGTATTTTATCTTTTACTGTTACTTTTAACGCTATGTCGCGGTCCGTGACTATTCCCACAGGTTTACCTTCTTTTGTTATCACCACACTCCCCACGCCCATCAATTCCATCTCCTTCGATATTTTAGTAATTGGCGCGTCTTCATCTGCCGTGATGACTTTCGGTGTCATTATATCTCCCACTTCTAACAGTTCCATTGCCATCTCCTTTTTACCTCCTTCCTCCTTTTTAGTTGTTCTCGATAGTGGTATAACTCTTCCTTTCCTCTACTTCACGCTAAAATAAATATTTCCGTACGTGCAGTGGCTCTCTGGTTAGTATATTTCTGAGACTTACAATACCCACAAGTTCTCCAGCGTGCATCACAAGCAGTCTTCTTATGCCCTTTTCTACTATGAGCTTGCAGGCACCAATAAGCGATACATCGCTCTCGACAGTTACCAGAGGTGAGGACATTATCTCTTTCGCTTTTACCGCATCCTGGTCTCTATCCCTCATTATCACTTTTGTCACTATATCACGGTCGGTAACTATCCCCACGAGTTTATCCCCTTTTGTTATGACCACACTACCTATTCCTGACATTCTCATGCACTTCGCTAATGCCGCGATTGATGTCTCTTCGTCTTCCATGATTGCTGGATAGGTCATTACATCCCCAACTTCTAATAAGCCCGCCATCTTATTCTTTCACCTTCCTTTTTGCTATGCTATATACATCCTGATAACTTTAATATAGTCCTTTCCTTCATCTCGCATTCTCTTTCATCCCACGGAGGATGAGTCAGTCAGTCAGTCAGTCAGTGTTTGGTCTCAGCGAATATTTCCTCACATGTCCTGACTCGCCAGTCAGTATATTTCTAATACTAACGATGCCCACTACTTCTCCGTTCTCAATCACAGGCAGTCTTCTTAGACCCTTCCTTGCCAGAAGTCCAGCGGTTTCTTCCTCTGATGTGTCTGCTTCCACGGTGATCAACGGTGCAGACATGATCTCCTTCGCTTTCACTTCGTCCGGGTTTCTATCCAGCATCGTCACTTTTGCCGCTATGTCATAGTCCACGATTATCCCTGCTGGTTTACCTTCTTTTGTTATCACTAAACACCCTATTCGAGACAGTTCCATGTGCTTCAAGATTACCTCGACTGAAGCATCTCCGTCTTCTGTGATGATCGGAAAGCTCATTATATCCTTAACTTTCATCTTTCCTTTATCCTCCTCTCAGACCTACACTTATTTATAATGTTACTTTACTTTAATAGATACCTATTTATATCACTATGGTCGAGTCCTCTTAAAGGGTAACCGAAGCTTTTTCCCTACTATACCATGCCGATAATCGTGGAATCGGAAAATCCCGGATGCAAAGCTGGACATTGATTGTAACTTCCTCCAGTAAGTGGTATGCCGGAAATTCTTCAAGAGTTTCTCTAACTTCTTGCTCAACCACTCTATTGACTGCTCATCCTCGCCCTTCGCCACCGCATCATGATAAAGCTGTTCAAAACTGTCGAATATACCCTTTAGCTCTTTGTCATCCTTATAATAGTTCACAAGTTCGTCCAGTTCTTCATATACCTCCTTTAGCCTTTCGCTGCACTCTTTCCATTTTTTACCTGCTAAAGACATCTCACAATCACATAAACACCGCTCAAGCCGGTCAAGCGTCCAGCCACTTACTAAAACACGCACTTCTGGATAGAACCGGCTTACATACTCGGGTTTTAGTGTCAATATATTTCTAACGCTTACAATACCGATAAGTACCCCGTTCTCAACCACAGGCAGCCGTTTTATGCCTTCTTTTGTTATGAGTTCACATATCTCTTCTACTGATACTTCAGGCCCGATGGTAATCAGCGGGGAAGACATTATGTCTTTCGCTTTTACCTCACTTGCTCTTCTATCTTTCAATAGAACCTTTAATGCTATATCTCTCTCGGTAATAATACCGGCAGGGTTACCTTCCTTTGTTATTACAACACTCCCTATGCTCAACTCTTTCATATCCCGTACTATATTAATGAGTGTCGTACCGTCATCTGCGGTGATAACCGGCGTGCTCATTATATTCCGAGCTTTCATCATTCCCCTTCTATCTTTTACGCTATTTACCTGAGATGTAATGTAATATTATTGTATTGAATTATGCCAATATAATTATTCATTATTCGTTTTTTCTAATTTTCTAATGCCATGCCTCGCCCTCTTTAGACACCGGAATTTTGTGTAATAGAGGTTTCCCCTTTCTGTACTCCTTTGACTATTAATTGATACTCTTCGTGTAGCTTCTTCAGATATTTCGTCAGCCATAAAACCGTGCAGTAAAATGCCACCAGCGCTATATATCGTATATCCCGGTAAAGGAAATCCAGAGGCACTAAAGTTTCCTCCGGTTCACCCATTATGTTATGCCATCTCACCGCGTAGTAAACAAAGACATAAATGTTTATCATGACCAGACTAACGGCAATCCAGGAGTAAATCCGGTTCATCACTAACCAGCCCTTCAATCCCTGGGACATCAGGAGTATGTACGCAAAGAGCGCCCAGCCCGCTATAAAAAGAGCTATTCCTGAGCATATACTTTCCCAGAAGCTTATTTCACCATTCAAACTTATGCTGATTCGCCACAGAATCGCTATCAATAACATCACTATCAATGTCCACCTATTCCTTATTGCGTTACCCTCGGCTTTCTTTATGCTCATCTTCGCCACCCCACCCCACCACATGCATATAATATAATCATCTTGTCGCTCAATTCTATAAATATGTTGCTTAGCCGCTTTGCCGCTTAGCGAAAGGGCAAGGTAAAGCACATGGTGCATCCTTTACCCTTCTCTGATTCTACCCATATACGACCTTTATGCACCTCGATTATTCGCTTCACAATAGCGAGTCCGACACCTGTGCCCTTGCTACTACTGTTACCCCGGTAGAAAAGGTCGAACACTTTATCATGTTCCTGGGGGGCAATCCCCATCCCATTATCCTTCACAAAGAACACGGTTTCTTCGCCCTCTGTACGAACCCCGATTTCTATTTCAGGATGCGATTGCTCACTCATATAATTTATACTGTTTGTGATGAGATTCACCAGCATCTCGGCTATTCTCATGCGGTCCACGTGGACTGTGGGGAAGGCATCAGCCACGATGAATTCAACTGCGCTTGATTTTAGCTGCTCGGCTGTTTGCTCCTGTGCATCTTTAATAATCTCGTCAAAAGGCACATCTTCTGGCGGATTCGCTACGCGACCGATACGAGAGAGTTGCAGGGTATCGTCCAGCAGGCGTTCCATCTTCGTTGCTCCGTTTTCTATCCACTTTAAATCGTTTTCCACACCCTCTTTTTTATTCTGTTCTAGATCTTCCCGCAGTATGCTGACAAAGCCCTGAATAGTTAGTAGAGGTGCCCTGAGGTCGTGAGAGACGGTATAGGTGAAACGCTCCATCTCGGTGTTCTTTGCTTCCAGTTCCTGCATGAATCGTTCTCGCTCCTCCTCCACCCGCTTGCACCCGGTGATGTCCCGGGTAATTGTCAGAAGCACGTCTTCGTTACCCAATGTGATGATGGTGAAGTCCATAGCGGCATAGTACGGTGTGCCATCTTTGCGCTTCAATTGCGCCTCAAAGTCGCGGACAAAACCGTCAGTTTGCAATTGTTTCAAGAGCGCTGCGTACTCTTCAGGATTCTGGTAGGTCTCTCTCAGGTTGACATGCCTGAGGTCTACTTCTGAGTAGCCCGTCATCTGAAGCATGAGGTCATTACACTCCTGAATATTGCCCGCTATGGTAGCAAAGGCAATGCCCATGGGTGCGCTCTCGAAAAGGGTGCGGTAGCGAAGTTCTGATGCCCGTAACTTCTGCTCCATTTCCCTTCTATAAAGTGCTACTTCTATCTCTGCTCGCAGTTCAGGGTCCTGGAACGGCTTGACGAGATATGCGAGCGGCTCTACACGTTTAGCCCTATTTATAATCCCCTCGTCGGCGTAAGCGGTCAAGAAGATGACGGGGATATCCATTTCTGCTCTAATTATTCCTGCGGCTTCTATCCCGTCAAACTTTCCCGGCATGACAATATCCATCAAAATTAAATCGGGTCTGAGACGTCTTGCCATGTCTATCGCTTCTTCTCCGGAAGATGCCCTGCCTGCTACCTCGTAGCCCATCCCCGCGAGGCGTGCCTCCAATTGCGAGGTTAGGAGATCCTCATCGTCTACTACCAATATTTCAGACATATTTTACCCCTCTTCTTTCATGATGCTTTTAAATTCTATAAAATAGAACCACGAGCCGTCTTTTAAGATGCTTTTTCATTCCTATGTCTTTTGGGATGTTGTATGATAAGGGTAGTTTTACCTATTTATTTATTTATGTTTGTGTGTGGTGTGGTGTGGTGTGCGAGCCACCCCAGCCAGAAAGCTCTTATGATGGTGCGAATATATATTCATGCATGACGCGTGGTGCAAGAAGGCGAAGATGCGTCGGCTTTCAGCCGAATTTCCTGTATTTCGAACCGAGTACGTGCATGCGAGGGTTTCCGCCTCACGGTACAGGCGAAGAGATATTGAAGGTAGAGGAGCTGGAGAGCATCAGGCTGAAAGATTATTTGCAGATGGATCAGGCGGAGGCAGCGTTGTGTATGGGCATTTCTCAGCCTACATTCCATCGAATAATAACCGAAACACACTGTAAAATAGCACAGGCACTTGTCGAAGGTAAAGCTATAAGAATAGAAGGGGGCAATTATGTAATAGTGGAGAGAAAACAAATCAAAAAGGGAAAGGAGAAAAGAAGGATGAAGATATGTGTAACCGCAACGGCAGGAGACTTGAATGCGCAAGTAGATCCGAGGTTTGGAAGGAGCCAATACTTTGTAATCGTAGATTCGGAGACAATGGGGTTTGAAGCGATGGCGAATGAAGCGATTGCCGCACCAGGGGGAGCAGGGATTCAAGCAGCACAAGCCGTTGTGAATACAGGAGCGAATGTAGTTATATCAGGAAATATAGGTCCCAATGCCTTTCAGGTGCTTTCCACAGCAGGTGTGAAAATTGCAACCGGCGCGTATGGCACAGTGAAAGAAGCTGTTGAGATGTATAAAACGGGCAAACTAAGCGAGGCGGGCGCTTCGACCGTTTCTGCTCATGCCGGTATGGGCGCTACTGCACCAGGTGGTGGATCAGGTATGGGCATGGGTGGAGGACGAGGTGGCGGTGGAGGGCGAGGCATGGGCAGAGGCATGAGATTTGGCATGCAGCAACCTTCGCAACAGCCACAAGCGCCGCAGCCGCCAATAACGCCTCGAACAGAAGAAGAAGAGATCGAACAACTATCGAACATGGCAAATAGACTGGAGAGAGAGTTGGAAGAAGTGAAGAAGAGATTGGAAGAGCTGAGAAAGTAAAGAGAGGAAGAGGGTAATTAGAAAGAGGAGGTGAACAAAATGGGTAAATGCGATTTGTGTGGAAACGAAGGGAGTAGAATGGAAGCGGACCACAAAGAACTTGGGCGAATTATGGTTTGTCAGGAGTGCTGGTCAAAACTATACGATGAAAACCGTATGAGCTGCAGTATCGGCGCTTCCGGTGGCAGTTGTGCCTTTTGCAAGTAGAGTAGGTAAGGAAAAGTGAGAACGTTGTTCTTTCTTTCTTTCTGCGTGATAAAGAACAGAGGAGGTAAACGTATGAAACTATGTATTCCCACATTGGGAAGTGGGGGGTTGGACGATTTTATAAGCGAGCATTTTGGAAGAGCGCCAACATTTACTGTTGTGGATATGGCGAATAACGAGGTGAGAATTGTGCAGAACACGGGTGAACATTTTGGCGGTGCTGGCAATACACCGGATCTCGTAGCGGGAGCGGGTGCAGAGATAATGCTCTGTTCAGGATTAGGTCCTCGTGCGATAAGCGCGTTTGAGCAGTTGGGAATAGAGGTGTATGTAGGCGCCAGTGGTACGGTGAGCGAAGTAATAAGCGCTTTTCAGGCAGGGCGACTCACCGAAGCTAGTGATGCCAATGCGTGTAAAATGCACCGACATTAATGGGCGCGCAATGGAAAATACGGAGAGCTGATGATTATTGCGGTAGCAAGCGGCAAAGGCGGTACGGGAAAGACGACCGTAGCAGTCAATCTCGCTCTGTCGCTTTCGAACGTACAAGTACTCGATTGCGATGTAGAAGAGCCAAATTCACATATCTTCCTTAATCCGGAGATCGAAGCGATAAAGCCGGCGTATACGCTGGTGCCAACGGTCAATTACGATTTGTGTGATTACTGCGGTAAGTGCGCTGCGGCGTGTGAATACAATGCTCTTGTTGTTGTGCCCCAAAAAGAAGTCATGGTGTTCCCTGGACTTTGCCACGGCTGTGGGTTATGCGCTATGATATGCCCACAGAATGCGATCAGCGAGGAACCGAGGGAGATCGGCGTTATAAAAACAGGAAAAAGCGGTGACGGCAACATTGACCTCGTGTACGGAGTGTTGAATATCGGGGAAGTGATGGCAACACCGCTGATTGACCAGGAAAAAGAGGAGCTTGATCCGGAAAAGACCGTGATTATTGATGTCCCACCGGGAACGGCATGTCCCGTGATTGCAGCCGTGCAAGGCAGCGATTACTGCATTCTTGTGACTGAACCCACACCGTTTGGGCTCTACGATTTGAAGCTTGCGGTTGAGGTGCTCAGAGTGCTTAAGATTACTTTTGGTATAGTGATAAATAAAGCCGGGATTGGGGATCGAAAAGTCTATGAGTACTGCGAGAAGGAAGGAATTCCGATTTTGCTTGAGATTCCTTATGACAGGCGGATTGCACGGTACTATTCCGAGGGCGTGCCATTTGTGGAAGAGATGCCGGAGTGGAAGGAGCGTTTTGCGGGGATAATTGGTAGTATTTATGGAACCACGAGATTACACTGATTTTCACCCTTTTCTTAGAGAGAAAAAGTCTACAAAAAAACCTATTTGTTTTTCTTTTAGCACAGGTTTTCTTTTTGTGAAAAAGAAAAAGTGTTGAAACAGATAACCGTTATAAGCGGAAAAGGGGGCACTGGGAAGACAACCCTTGTGGGCTCGTTCGCAGCCCTTGCAGAGAACAAAGTCATGGCAGACTGTGATGTTGACGCACCAGACCTCCATCTGCTATTGCATCCGGAAATCGTAAAGAAAGAGGAGTTTAAAGGTGTGAAAGTTGCTGTTATGGATAAAAAGCTATGTACCGAGTGCGGGATATGCGAAGAAACATGTAGATTCAATGCTATATCTGATACGGAATCAGGTTATGCAGTCAATCCCGCACGTTGTGAGGGCTGTGGCGCCTGTGTGTTTACGTGCCCGCAGGAGGCACTCACACTGAAAGAACGCGTCTCGGGATATGCCTTTATATCAAAGACGAAGTATGGCACAATGGCGCATGCACAGCTCAATATCGCGGAAGAGGCGTCAGGGAAACTGGTCACGGTTGTTAGGAACAATGCACAGCAGGTTGCAGAAAAGGAAAGTTGTGAACTCATTCTGATTGATGGAGCGCCCGGCATCGGATGCCCTGTGATTGCATCATTGACCGGCGTGGACCTCGCACTTATCGTTACCGAGCCCACGATGTCCGGACTGCATGACCTCGAGCGAATCTTAGATGTGACCAGACATTTCGGGATTGGTGCAGCCGTCTGCATCAACAAATGCGACGTCAATGAGGAGAACAGCAAGAGGATTACCGAGTTTTGCCGGCAACGTGGAATAGAGATTGTTGGAAAGATACCATACGACTCCGTGGTCACGGAAGCGATGGTCGCGGGTATGCCGGTGGTTGAACTCTCGGACGGGGTGGTATCGAATGCGATAAAGGATGTATGGGGGAGTATAAATCAGTAATTTTTCTCTCCTTGTCCTTTTTTGATGTTAATCTCGTGATAAATCGTGGTTTTTTACATCCGCTATACAAATAGAAAATCCCTTATTAATGGGTAAGTATGAAGGAAATGTGTTAGGAATATCCCCTGACGGAAACAACTTATACTTTTTTATTGGCTCTGGATACGATTACGATATCGAGGTCTCTAAAATCCAGAGTAGTTTCCTCACATAAATAACATAACCCTATTTTCATTAAAACTTGTGGGACCACACTCAATATGAAGCATATCTTATATAAAGATGACTCACTTCTGTCATTGTATGACGGTAAATCACATCAAAGAGAAAGCCCGCGCACTATCCGGCGCAGGAGGGCAATCGAGTGTTTTTCCGATGGCACTCCGGTTCGGATAGTCGTGGAGAATCG
>JBAQFZ010000113.1:0-12688 GCA_049287525.1 Halobacteriota archaeon
ATGTCCCCATCCGTCAGTTCCCGATGCACGCGGTCAACCATGGTGCCGAGTTTTCGGGCGTCAATAAAGAGCACCCCACCCCGCCTGTCACGGAACCTGCTGTTCCTCTTATCGCGTGCAATGAACCAGAGACAAACAGGAATCTGTGTTGAATAGAATAGCTGCCCCGGCAGAGCAACCATGCAGTCCACAAGGTCGGCTTCTATAATGTTTTTACGGATTTCACCTTCTCCGGATGTATTGCTCGACATACTGCCGTTTGCAAGAACAAACCCGGCTATTCCTGTTGGTGCGAGATGATGAATAAAATGCTGAACCCATGCGAAGTTAGCATTGGATGCTGGCGGAATGCCGAACTTCCAGCGTTTGTCTTCACGTAATAATTCACCGCGCCAGTCGCTATCGTTAAAGGGGGGATTGGCAAGGACATAATCCGCCTTAAGGTCAGGGTGCAAATCGTGATGGAAACTGTCGGCATGATGTGGTCCGAGATTGCTGTCTATGCTCCTTATGGCAAGGTTCATCTTCGCCAATCGCCATGTTGTGGGATTGGATTCTTGCCCATAGACGCTGATGTCACCAACTCTGCCACCGTGTTCTTCCATGAATTTTTCGCTCTGCACGAACATACCACCTGAGCCACAGCAAGGGTCAAACACACGACCCTTGTACGGGGCAAGCATTTCAACCAGTACACAAACCACACAGCGGGGCGTATAGAACTGTCCCCCCTTCTTGCCCTCGGCACTGGCAAACTGCGAAAGGAAATATTCGTAAACCCGCCCGAGGATGTCCTTGGATCTGTTTCCTTTATCTCCCAATCCAATAGTTCCAATAAGGTCTATCAACTCTCCTAATCGCTGTTTGTCAAGCGCGGGACGAGCAAAGTCCTTAGGCAGCACGCTTTTGAGGCTCTTATTATCCTGTTCGATGGCTACCATCGCATTGTCAATAATTTTTCCAATTGTAGGCTGCTTTGCATTTGCCTGAAGATGCAACCAACGGGCTTCTTTCGGTACCCAAAAGATGTTATATGCGCGGTATTCTTCTGTTTAGCTAATCAAATAATACTTATACGCTTCTTTATTATTCAATTGCATACACATGTCCACAAGCATAAGCACAAGCAGTAACCCATCAAAATTCATATCGCATCCGCTCTTGAAAGAGGATGTGGTAGAGCGCAGAAGCTATCAAATAGTCATAGCAAAAGAGGCTATGAAGGAGTCGTTAATGGTTGTCTTACCCACGGGCTTGGGCAAGACGACAGTAGCCCTTTTAGTATTAATTAAACGATTGGCAATGGGTAAGATACTCTTTCTGGCGCCTACCAGACCGCTGGTCGAGCAGCATTCAGCATTTTTAAAAGCAGTGTTGAATCTTGATGCTTCGCTTATACAGACTTTCACCGGCACTGTACTGGCAGATAATCGTGCAAACTTATGGGCTGACGCCAGAATCATCGTCTCCACACCGCAAATAATAGAAAACGACCTGTTAAGCGGTAGGATCAGGCTCAGCGATGTGGCACTGCTGATATTCGATGAATGCCACCGTGCAGTGGGTAACTACTCGTATGTTTACATTGCCGAGAAGTATGCGGAACAAGCGCGGGAGCCACGGGTAGTGGGCATGACTGCTTCTCCGGGTACGGATAAGGAAAAGATACGTGAAATTTGCGTATCGTTGGGTGTAAAGCGAGTAGAAAGCCGGACGGAATACGACTCCGATGTCGTTCCTTATGTATACAAAAAGGACTTTGAATGGCGCGGGGTTGACGTGCCGGTAGAGCTGAAGGAGCAGAAGCGGATATTAGACGAGGTATTAGAGCTCAGGATAGGCGAATTACGCAAACTCGGCTTTATAAGGACGAAACGAGGTAAAGAAATTACAAAAACCGAGCTTTTGCAGTTACGTAAGATAATAGAGGTGCAGTTGGCAGTACAGAAGCATGCGGACTTATACAAAGCCCTGTCTTTACAGGCAGAAGTGCTGAAGATAAAGCATGCGATAGAGCTGATAGAAACACAGGGCATATTCGCATTGAGGCGGTATTTTGACCGGATGAAGACGGAAGCGCAATCAAAAACCGGTAGCAAGGCGGCAAAGAGATTGTTAAGGGACGATAAATTCGTGGGTGTGATGCACGCGGTAGCATCTTATGAAGGCGAACATCCCAAACTGGGGGCACTGATACAGATACTGCGTGAAGAGATGCAGGTTAAACCAGATATAAGGATAATTGCGTTCACCAACTACCGCGACACTGCGGAGATGATAATAACAGCTTTGCATGGCATGAACGCGGGAAAAGATGGTATTCGTGCGGTTAAGTTCATCGGGCAGGCGTCAAAGGTAGATGATAAAGGCTTGAAGCAGAAGGAGCAGGTAGAAATAATAAATAAGTTTAAAGACGGGGTTTACAACGTTTTAATTGCTACTTCCGTGGCTGAGGAGGGGTTAGATATTCCGGCAACAGACCTCGTGCTCTTCTACGAACCCATTCCTTCGGCGATAAGAAGCATACAGCGTAAAGGACGGACGGCGAGGACGAAAGTAGGAAAAGTAATCGTCTTGATAGCAAGAGGAACGAAGGACGAAGCCTATTACTGGATGAGCAGAACCAAAGAGCGAGCAATGCGAAAACGGATAAGCGAGATGCGGACGGAGGAGTTAGAAGAAGAGAACGTGGATAGAGAGCCTGAAATTAATGACAACCCGGCAGTTAGATTGCAACAGGAAGACCAGAAGCAGATAACTAAAGACGGTACGATCTTAACCATCTTTGTGGATCCGAGAGAGACGAGGTCGGGCGTGGCAAAGTTCCTGGCGAAAGCGGGTGTGGAGCTGAAATTGCATAATCTGGACGTGGGTGACTATGTGGTATCTGATAGGGTCTGTATAGAGCGAAAAAGCACGTCTGATTTCCTGGATTCGCTGGTAAACAAACGCAGGAATTTGTTAGAGCAGATTCATCGGTTGAAGACAGAATATGAAAAGCCGCTACTTATCATTGAAGGGGATTCAATATATGGACAGAGGAATGTGCATCCAAATGTGGTAAGGGCGGTAATGGCTGCTATTGCCATTGATTATTCGGTTCCCGTAATACAAACGAGGGACGTGGCAGATACAGCATCCATGATATATGTCATTGCGAAGCGAGAGCAGATGCCGACTAAAACGGAGATGAATCCGCATGGTAAGAAACCGTCGGCATCGTTACAGGAGCAGCAGGAATATTTCATCTCGGCATTGTCTAATATCGGTATCGTGACGACAAAGAATCTTTTAAGACGATTTAAGACAGTAGAGGGCGTGATTACGGCGTCAAAGGAGGAATTGATGGAGGTAGAACACGTGGGTGAGAAGACCGCGGAGCATATAAAAAGGGTGTTGTGTGCAGAATACAGAGAGGAAGTCCGAAAAGGCGATGCGCATTGAATAGCTATTTATTTGATGGTGGGACCATAAAATGAAGAACGAAACGTTACTGCGAGTATTTAACGAACTCTCTGGTGATGTATCGAGATATAAAGTGATGTCAGAAGGAGAGCTCGCACTGAAGATAAGAGCGTCTGTAAGTTCGCTGAGCGAAGCCGAACGTGCAGAGCTGGGCGGTAATCAGGAAGACATGATTTTCAGGAGCATCACGACGCGGGAAGATAAGATCTCCGTATTCTCGCCTGACATGCACACAAAGGTGAATTATCAGGGTGAGATCTTCTATTGTTTGCCTACACACCGGTACCTGAGTGATGAGTTGGAAGATGCGTTTCTACGTTGGGCGGTGATACGCACACCGTTAAGTGTTCTGAAGCGCGTGGTGGTGCAGTTCATGGAACTGTCCGGGTACCGGCTTCTAACACAGGAACATACTTTGAGCTTTAAAGCCAGGAAAAGGGAATGTGAGTGCCTGGAGCTGATTGCCGAGAAAGCGAATAACAAGCGGTTGCATATCTGTCTCTTAGCTTCGATTAAGTTTGTTCCCTACTTCATCAGTGAAACTGTCAGCGAAACTATTTCAGGTACATCAGAATCGGTAATCATTGTTCCAACAGAGAAGACCCCAGCACCTTTTATATCATTCTTCCGGGAGCAAGACATTGGTGACCGCATGATATGGGTAGCTGATATTGCGAAAAGAACGATAGACCCGTTCATGGGGCTTGCTACCGACGGCGATATAGAGCGTAATTTCGCGAATCCCGGAAAGGCGAGGAGCGCGGTAAGCATGTGGATGAAGAAGGTACCGTTTTTTGAGCTCTGAGTATTTAGTGTCCGAACCGCCGCTCTCGCCACTGGAAATCACGAACAGCCCGAAGGAAATCTATTTGTCTGAAATTAGCCCAGTTGACATCGGTGAAGTAAAACTCGCTGTACACCGATTGCCATATCAGGAAATCAGTTAAACGAGTGGCTCCAGACCTGATGATGAGGTCGGGCTCTGATTTGAAAATCAATTCAGATTCTATCTCCTTCTCTCCTATCTCTTCGGGCTCTATCTCCCCGGTCCTCACGCGTTTCATAATCGCTCTTATCGCCTTTGTCAGTTCGCTTCTACCGCCCAGGCCAATAGAAACGTTTATTCGCCTTCCATTAAACTCTTTATCCCCATTAATGTATTTTACATATACAGAGCCGGGTACATCGGTGTATATCGCGATACTTGCTTTTTCGTTACTCAACGCCTGCGTTATGCACTCACTGAGGTGCGTGTACGCCGTTTCCCGCAGCGTCTTATCCAGTCCTTCCTGGATAAAGCCGATATAAATATTTATAATATCTATGTTTAGCGCGTGGCACCATTTAATAAAGAGCTTCAGCAGGTCCATGCCCTTTGCGAGGTCAGATAAATGTTCATCGGGAAGCAGGTCGGTCTCATCCAGGACGAGAAGGACATTATTTACATATATCGGAGAACTCCGGATTCCCCGCTTCAATATTTCCCGGTATATGCTTAAGATAGGGTTCAACATAGCGCCGGGAGAGGGATTCGAACCCTCGATCCCCGTAAGGGGAAGTAGGTTAGCAACCTACCGCCTTAGGCCACTTGGCTATCCCGACATCACTATGATTATTTATGGGATGTCCTTTTAAATGTTTTTATAAATGATGTGGATTCCTGTTGTTGACCGGATGTCATGCATAGGTTGTGGTAAATGCGCCGAAGTGAAGATGTTAAAGCATGGATTGAGAGGGATGAGAAAGGAAGTAAGGCGGTTTTAAGGTAATTAATTGCAAATAGATTATTAAAAGAGGATAGGCAATATTATAATTACTCATATTATATTATTTAATACTCATGCCCCGCTCCAGAAGAAGATACGAATCGAGGTATAAGCCGTGGATAGAGCTTCACGGGACGGCAATCATGGGTAAAGGGCGAGCGAATTTACTGCGTGAGATCCGTAACTTGTCCTCTATCGCAAAGGCAGCGAAAAAGCTCTCTATCCCTTATAGAACGGCATGGGAACAGCTAAAAAGGATAGAGACTGCGATAGGCACGCCCGTGGTAAAAACTTATCGCGGTGGTGCAAAAGGCGGTGGTGGCGCAGGGCTAACAGAAGAAGGAGCACGAGTTTTGCGTGAATTTGAAAAGTATGAGCATTATTTTTGGTGTATATCGGAAGATAAAGACTATTGGGAGGCTCTGGATATGAAAATAAGCGCAAGAAACAGGATTAGAGGTGTGATTGAAGGGATAGAGATAGGAGAAGTTGCAGCAGCCGTAAGAATCAAGGTTTCCACGCCGACAGTCATAACCGCGATGATCACCCGGGATGCGGTGGACGACCTTGAACTGAAGGTAGGTGAGGATGTAGAAGCGGTGATTAAAGCCACGGAGGTAATGGTCGCAAAAAATGAGGTAAAAAAGGAAGAGCTATAATAATATAAGTCTTGAGTACCTATTTTATTGCATACATGGGGTCTCCCGAGATGACCGCGAAACTTTTGCGAGGAGTTCTTATCTTACTCGTTTTAATTGCTCTTATCGCTAACGTTAGTGGAGCAAGCAATAAGGGTGTAGTATACGTATTAAAGATAGATGGAGTGATTTCTGATGGCACCGCCTTATACGTGGTGGAAGGTTTGAAGCATGCGGAAGAAAAGGGCGCTGAAGCGGTATTGATTGAACTCGATACGCCGGGAGGCGTAGTGGAGTCAACACGTAAAATAACGGAAGCAATTTTGAATTCGCAAACGCCAGTGATCACGTATGTAACGCCAAAAGGTGCGATAGCAGCATCTGCTGGCTCTTTCATCCTGATATCGGGCAATATCGCCGCAATGGCGCCAGGCACGACAACAGGTGCGGCAATGCCCGTTATTGTGGGCATAGGTGGCAGAAAAGCCGCGGATAATAAGACGATAAAATTTTACGCCGGTTATGTGGGTAGCATAGCCGCTTCCCGGGATAGGAATGCAACACAGGCAAAGCTGTTCGTCACCGATAACGATGTGCTTGATGAACACGCCGCGCTGAAACGAGGAATAATTGACCTCACTGCCCGGGACGATGCTGCACTTTTAAATGCCGTGGAGGGCATGACGGTAAACGTAGGCGGAGAGAACATGACTTTAGCCACAAAAGATGCCTCGTTATATATACAGAAAAAGAGTACGCGGTTTTCTATTTTAAAAATACTTGGCAACCCGGAAATCGCGTTTATTCTTCTTATGGTGGGCATATACGGGCTGATTTTTGGGTTCATGTCACCGGGGACTTACGTGCCTGAGACGATAGGTGCGGTCTGCCTGATTTTAGCACTATACGGTATGGGCTTTTTCGATGTGAACATATTTGGTGTATTTTTGATAATCATCGCTGTTATTTTGTTCATTGCCGAAGCGCTTACCCCTACCTTTGGGATACTCACGATCAGTGGTGTTATATGTCTGATAATAGGCGCTCTGATCTTGCCCAATGAGCCTTTACTATTCACGTCACAGTGGTTCCGTGGATTTGTACTTACCGTATTGGGTGTTGCAGGCGCATCCGCGGCGTTCTTCTTCTTTGCCATAGGTGCCGTGTTGAAGACGAGAAAAAGCAGAATAAAAGTAGGTGGTGAGGAACTCATTGGGCAGGTAACGAAGGCAGATACGGAGATCAACGGAGAAAGAGGCACGATAAAGATACGTGGTGAAATCTGGAATGCTCGAACACAGACCGGAGAAGTGATAAAAGAAGGCGAGAAAGTGGAAATCCTGGCTCGTGAGGGTCTGACATTGATGGTTAAAAGGAAGGGGTAGGCAAGAGTAAAACGAAAATGAATTCTATTCTATTCTATTCGCCGCTTGATATATCCGTGGCGCATCCACGGGTAGAGTTAGCAGATGCGAGTATGACAGTTTTGAAGCGGTATTTCACCTTTGACCTCGGGCATGCGATAATTGCGGAGCTGCTGGGCAGTAATAATAATAGTAATGAGCGGGGTAGCTACCTTGATTATATTGAGCAGTGGATAGAGGAATGTGGAATTGTGCAGGTGCTATTTGTGACGACTCTTTCTTTATTCAACCTCTACATCCATATGCCCTTATCGTTCCTACGCATTCTTCCATGCTCAGTTTATCCTGTTCCCCCGTATCGAGGTTCCTCAAAGTCACTTTCCCTTCTCCAATCTCATTTTTACCCACGAGTACGGCAAACGAAGCGTGGATGGTGTTGGCATAAGATAACTGAGCGCCGATACTTCTGCTCATCACATCCATATAAGTAGGGACAAATTCCCGTAACTCAGACGTTAATTTTATCGCTGCTTTAATGACCCTGGGATCGGTGTTTATCGCTCTTATCGGTACCACTACTACTTTCATACCACCCAAATCTTTAGTCTCAAGCGAGAATATCTCTGCCAATCGGTCAAAACCAAAAGCAAAGCCGGTGGAAGGCGTATCATCACCACCGAACAGAGCTGCCAGCCGGTATGAACCGCCACCGCAAACCTGATTCTGGGCCCCTAACTTACCGTCTGATTCGTATATCTCAAACACCATCCCCGTGTAATAATCCAGACCACGTGCTATGCCTAAGTTTAAGGTATATGTAACCCCGTAATAATCAAGATGTTTCAGCAGCAGCTCCAGTTCCTTCAACGCATCACTGTCAGAATCTATTATTCCACAGTCACATGCCTCTTTCAAGGCAGTTCTTCCTTTTAAAGCTATTAAACGCATTAAATCATCAATCACCTGCGTTCCTGCATTTATATCGTGCATAAACGAGATTACCTCTTTGCGTTCTCCCTTGTCTATCAACCGCATCACCGTGTTTACCTGGTCTTCGCTAATAACATTTGCAGCGTGTAATACCGCTCTGACCATACCTACGTGACCCACGTGAAGCTCGGTATTTACACCTAACGACTTTAGGATGTAAAATGCGAGTGCAATTATCTCTGCCTGAGCCTCCGGGCGGTCCGAGCCGATGATCTCAGCACCAAACTGCCAGAACTCGCGGTAACGAGCCTTCTGCGGCTCCTCGTACCGGAAGCAATTGCCGAAATAATATACTTTCGTGGGTTTCGGCTCCATTTTCAGTTCGTTAACATACATTCTGATTACCGGTGCGGTTAACTCAGGTCGCAGAGCTAAATGCCGGCCGCCTTTATCCCGGAATTCATACATCTCCTTCAGGATGCCTTCTCCGGATTTAAGCGTGAAGAGTTCTGCGAGTTCAAAAGTAGGCGTTCTTATCTCTTCATAGCTCCATCTATCGGCTATGCCACGCATCTTTGCTTCCAGCAACCTGCGCTTTCTCATTTCCGTGGCTAAGAAGTCCCGGGTGCCTCGTACTCGTTCGATGCGCATTCTTTCCCCCTTGCCAACCCATCCTAACTTCAGAACATAGATAACATATCTTTTAAAAAGTGATATATAATATAATATAATAGACCGCTTGCTAATTAAAGCTAATCCCTACGTAAAGGCTTTTAATTTGATATTTAAAAATCCCCGATAGGCTCTTAACAACCTTAATAAAAGCTCGGTCATCGGCGATTACCTTATCTGCGTCCAGTTCTATCGCCAGCGAAAGGACTTCTATCTCTCCATCGTGGATACCTCTTAACATCCTGTCAATTCCCGGACGTTCTTCCAGCTTTTGAGTTAAAGAGTTCTTTCACCCTTCATGACTTTTTGTATCACGTTAACAATATCGCGGGTATCCAATCATAATAAACCCGCCCATTCGCATCGATGAACTCAGTGCTGTTTATCCAGCCGTTTGAAGTTTGGAGTGCGGGTGTGTGATGAATCTGCGGATAAGAGCCTGTGCGAATTTCGTAGAAGTAAGTTTCGTTTGCTAATAGAACAACGAGTTTGTCGAATGTTATATTTTTCCAATCCCCTGTATATCCATTCCAAGTTGCGGTTGCGTTCCATGTTGCATTCCAAATGCGAGCATATTCGGTGTGTCCGCCTGTTCCTTCGCATGGATATGTGTAAAGCTTTGTTGCAATAACGGTATGATTGGGTGTGATTGTGCCTGTATGGTTTCCCATTATGCTCGGGTATGGATTGGCAGGTGAGCCCGTGTCGAAATAAAATGTTGATTCAAAGATATATGGTTCAGTTGGAATCTCACTGATAGAGACGTTTTTTGCTAATGCAGTAGTTGCAGCTTCTGTTGAAACTACAAGCGTGTATGTATCTGTGGGAGATGCATCTGGTTCTGGTATCACGCTTATTCGGTAACTGCCTACTTTTCTTTCAGGAATGTAGATTAAATCATCAGCGGAGCTATCCCAATTATAATCCTCTTCTGTATAATAAACTGCTTCTGGAACTTCGATACATCCTTTACTAATCACGAGACCATCGGGATCTGTGACAGCTAGGTCCACGGGGGAACAAGCGAGGAAGCTAATACCTACATAAGGCTCCGATTCACTTGGATGTTGACCACCTTCCGGATATTTCCAGCATCATCCGTCATACGTCGATATCCATCCCCCACATGTCTCTCAGCAAACGAGGCAGCCTCTTTTCTCTCACTGGGAGTACAATCCTTTACGCGCAGTAAATATACATTTTTCCTGTGCGGATAATCCCATGTCTCGATGTCCTTCTTTTGAACTCCACCAAAAAGCCGAGATTCAACTACTTTTCCATTTTCCACGTATATTCCTGCATGACCATTAACGAAAAATACCTCCCAAGTGTCCGGATCAAGCCACTCAAACTCTCCAGGTTTATTCAGATCAATTAATGTGTCTCCTATCTCAATATCTTTTCGCCATTCTGGAACAGGGGCAGTTACATAATTCTCGAAAGGGTCTACTAATGGATGATAGTCCTTGTCTGAATCTATGCTGTAAGGATTATCCCAAATACCATCATTATCGGCGTCAACGTCAGTGTATTCATCCCAGTAGTTGCCCATGTAGTTTGTGTATTGATTGCCTTGGTAAGTGTAGGTTATTTTTGATGTGGAGTTCCAGATGTTGTTAGAATTGTAAGAGCGAACATTATAGCCATTGTCTATGAAATCGTTTAGATAGATTCTATTATTTCCAGAATAATACAAGTCGATACCTGAGGGACTGTCCGATATTCTATTACTTACCAAAAGATTGTTTGATGATGATATCAAGTAAATAGCGTCGGCTTTTTTCGAGCTTATTGTGTTGTTGCTTATTGTATTATTGTTACTGAGATATTCTAGAAAGATGCCCCGTTCGTTGCTCGATACATTATTGTTCAGTATATGACTGCTATCGGTTTTAAAAAGTTCTATACCCACGCTTATATCTGACATATTTAGATTTTCTACTGTGACATTGCTGCAATTTACAAGTATAACCTGTCCCGCATCTGTAATTATCTCGTTTGATTGACCTTCGAGATAGACAAGAGGCTTGCCATTTACTGTATTATTTCTCACAATATTTTCATAGGAACCTTCAACAAACAATCCGTCGCTCACAAAGACATTGTTCAAGAGGGTGATGTTACTTGAAAGATCTAAGTAGATGCCACGAGTGTTTTTCGAGAAAGAGTTATTCATGATCGTGTTGCCGTTGGAATAATCCAGGAGCCAGATACCGTAGGAATTGTTCGAGATTGTGTTGTTCAAAATCACGTTGTTAGTGGAAAAAAGACGCAGGCAGACGCCGTAGTCATTGTTCAATGCTTTATTATCAGAAATGTTGCAGTAATCTACGTTACTTCCGAGATAAATCCCAGCTGCAATCCATCCATAAGAAGTTGCCCCCGCCACCGTAAACCCATTTATATTCACATAATCCGCTGTCACCTCAAATATATGGTCAGAAGAATTTGCAGCCTGAATTATCGTATCTTCAGGGTTTCCAGAAGTGGACCTTATTGTTAAAGATTTGGTAACATCCACATTCTCGTTATACGTGCCGGGGTCAACTGTGATTGTATCTCCGTCCGTAGTATTAACAGCATCTATCGCATCTTGAATCGTTGCAAAGTCTTCTCCTGTGTTCATGTTGTGGACTGGTAAAATTGTGTTGCAAATAATTTCAAAAATGTAAGTGCAATTGCTGTCGCCATGAACTGCTATGATCTCTTTATTCCCATCAGCATCGGAATCACCAATATCTAATCCATTTACATCACCAAGAACTGTTCATGCCGTTACCTATGATGATTTCCTTTAGCCCGTCTTTATCCGTGTCCCCCAGTACTAGTACACTGAGTCTTCCACTTATACTACTATTCCAAACTTCAGCATATGCGTTATCCCCAATGTTTTCAAACACATGCACCTTGTTCGAAAAATCATCAGTAGAACCAGCCACAATATCCCCTCTACCATCTCTATCCGCATCGCAAATAAATACAGAATTTATATCTACGAAATGTAATCCACTCCAAACTAAACTATAGTCTATATTATTACAAGCTATTACGTAATCAGAAGATTTTGCAGCCGGGACAATCGTTGAAGTTGATCCATTTTGTGCTCGAATGGTTAAATTATTCACGTTTACATCCACATCCTCGGTGTATTTGCCGTCGTGAACTATGATAGCATCACCCGCAGAAGCATTATCCACCGCCCATTGAATCTTTGCATATCCATCAGGCACATAAATTGTATTTGAGGATTGAGTAACAGCAGAGCGCGAATTGTTCTGCTCAACAGTTCCTGACGTTTTTTGACGAATCATTTTCTCTGAGGCTGCTATCGGCGCCGGGATAACCGTGTCTCGACTCAAAGGAAAATTCGTTCTCTTCTCTAAACCCGTTATTTTCTGCAGGCAAACTATCAATGTTTCGCCCCTTCTTTAAGATGCTAAATTAAGGTTGTGAACTGACACTTTATAAAGATTTCGGTTTTGCGGTTTTCCTGTTGTGGAAGCTGCGGATAAACATGGAATGCCCTTTGTGGGACATCGTTCGCGTTCGTTTCATCATTTAAGAAAGCCGCCTCAGTTTCTGCAGCCCTGAATTTGTCGAACAGAGCTCATATGTCCCCCCTCACGGAACCGGACTTGAGGTTTTCCTCATCCCGCTCTTCAGAAGAACCTCTCCACTCTTTAAAGGATAGGTTATGAGTTCAGTTTTGTTACCTTCCTTTACCCACCTCTTTGTGCGGTGGATGTGTCCCTGACCCAACGGTTCAACCGCCAGCCTCTTCCCTCCACGAGCATTACCATGCTGCTTCGGTACTATGAGCTGGTCCGGCAAACTTTTAAAAAGTTTAATCAAA
>JBAQFZ010000114.1:0-1899 GCA_049287525.1 Halobacteriota archaeon
GGTCAAATATCTTAGACAGGATATCTGTAAAGCCTTATGACACTGTACGATGTATTGAGCCAAATCAACAAATAACACTTACCGATGTATTGAGCCTTTTCACTTACCGATGTAATGAGCCCTTCCACCTATGTATATGAGAGGTCTTCTTGCCTCTCTCAATAAGTCTGCTGAGCGTTTTATTGCCTCCTTCCATTCAACAACTCTCTCATTTATAGTGGGTGCAATGATTCTATGGGCGCTCGTAAGCTCTTGAAACTTTGAATTACCCATAAGACAAGCGTTGTGCGTTACTACTACGCCATCTTTTAATTCAACCACGATGTCGTCACATGCCATACCACAAACCGGGCAGATTATATTCTCATAGATCATTTTACTCCCTCCAGTTCTATTGCCCCGACAGGGCAAGCATCAATGCACGTGCCACATCCCCGACAGTTCTCTTGATTTATAACACAGACAGTCCCATTCTCAACTTCTATTGTCATATTCTCACCTGATAAGCTATTTATCGGACATGCGACAACACAGTTCCCACATCCATGACATCGCTCCGGATATGTATTGATGATTGCCTTCGTAGGGCTGAATTCCAGCTCTTGCAGGATTTTCTTTTCTAAAGCCCCCTTCTTCTCAATGGTCTCGACTATTGCAGTTCTTTGAACTTTTATTGCGTCATTTGGACACGCGTTTGCACAAGCGCCGCAAAATATACACGCATCAAGCCTGTGCTTAATTACATCTGCGAACTTACCAAATTTGCCCTTGGGCATAAATAAAGCGTTGCATGGACACGCCTCGATACACGTTCCACATCCGCGACATCGCTCAATATAAAGCTCAAAGATTCCTGCAAATGGCTTATGAACTGTTATTGAATTCGTTGGGCAAACCATCGAACACCAGCCACAATGAATGCACTTCGTTCCGTCTATTTCTACCTTCCCCGTAAAGGTGAGCGAGCCATCTTCTGAAATCCTTCTTTCTACGGATATTGCATCTACCGGACAGGTTTCTGCGCAAAGACCACAGTATTTACAACTCCTCATATCAACCGTCGTTTCCTTCGTTCCATACTTTATGTAGGTATCCGCGACTTCCTTTTTTCCCTGTACAATCATTGTTAAAGCACCAAAAGGGCATACCCTCATGCATAAACCACAGGCTGTGCACTCCTCCTGGTTTATATGTATTGGAAGCTCGTCTATCACTCCCCTTGCAACCGCGCCCACCATACCCAGGCTGATTGCATCTTTTGGACATATCTGACTGCATATCCCGCATCCGATGCAAACTTCTGGCGTATATACTACTTTCTTCTCCCTTCGCTCAGATATTAAAATCTCCCTTAACATTTCTCTTACCTCGATATGCAAAAATGTACCATTCGACATAAAAAGGTTATCGGTTTTTGTCGCATCGTAAAGTACATAAAGAGGGAGAGGGCGGTGTAATTTGCTTTTTACATCGCTTTTCGTGCGGGATCTAAAACAAGGACTATCGAGCCGGACAGGCTGTACAGGGCTCCTGTCCAACCTTTAACATATACCATCCCTTCGGAATACCGTTTCACGGCGTTCTCCCACTTGGAAATATCTTCATCATTCCAGTAAGATAGTGCACTGGCGACTTCGTTACTGGTTTCGGGACAGCAGCCGATGATATGGAAACCCTTTTCCCGGGCTATTTTAATGTTTTGAGTGCTTAGCATTCCTCTGTCTACAATCATAGGAATGCCGCGATATCCCCAAGCTTCAAGTGCTACAAGAAGATCCTCCATCGTCCGCTGTATGGCAAGCCCAACGTCTGATTTGATTCCAATTTTAACGAAACAGAGTTTGCCGAGGGCGTTATCCAAATCTATTCTGGTTAAGGGGTGTTGTTTAGAGCCTTCCC
>JBAQFZ010000115.1:0-12696 GCA_049287525.1 Halobacteriota archaeon
CAAACAAGCACAGCGATTAATCTACTAAAAATCCTTTTATCAGTGAATGAAAGTCACCTACCGATTGGGAGTGGAAGAGCGAAAAGGGCTCGAAGTCTTTGAGGAGAGATGTTATGAATACGGGTTGCTCCGAGTGCAAGGAATGCATTGATAAGAATATCGAAGGCGTGGATTTAAGTTTTGAAGAGGCACTGCATCTGTTTGACCTGCCTTTGCCAGTCATTGGCGGACTTGCAGATGAGATACGGAAGAAGCGATGTGGCGAGCTCGTGACATTTGTTATTGATCGGAATATAAGCTACACAAACCGATGCGTGTCGCGATGCAAATTCTGCGCCTTCTACGCGAAACGTGAAGAAGAAAGTTATGTTTTGAAAAAGGATGAGATTCTGAGGAAGGTTAAAGAAACAGTTGCTATTGGTGGAACGCAAATCCTCATTCAAGGTGGACTCAATCCAGAATTAGGTATTGAATGGTTTGAAGATTTATTTGCGGCGATAAAACGTACATATCCCGGTGTACAGCTTCACAGCTTGTCCCCCCCTGAGCTCTATTTCATCGCGAGGAAGGAGCGGCTGAGCATAAGAGAGACACTTGAAAGGTTGAGGGGAGCGGGGCTCGATTCTCTGCCGGGTGGTGGTGCCGAGATCCTGAGCAATCGCGTTCGACAGGTGATTAGCCCGGATAAGGTCAGTGCAGAGAACTGGCTTGAAGTTATGGAGACCGCACACCGCATGGGAATGAAGACCACGGCAACAATGATGTTCGGGCATATTGAACAGGATGAGGATATCATCGGGCATCTCTTCAAGATACGGGATTTACAGACCAGAACAAAAGGCTTCACCGCCTTTATCCCGTGGACTTTTCAGCCGAAGAACACAGAACTCTATGACATTATAAAAGAGCCAGTATCAGTAACGAGATATTTGCAGGTGTTAGCGATTTCGAGGATTGTTTTACATCCCATAAGGAATATACAGGCTTCATGGCTCACGCAGGACTTTGAAGTGGACAAATTAGCGTTGTTCTTTGGTGCGAACGACTTTGGCGGCACGATCCTTGAGGAGAACGTGGTGACTGCGGCAGGAAAGGAGCATAAGCCGGCGAACGTGGAAGAGATCATCAAAGCGGTGAGGTCTGTGAACAGACCGGTAGCACAGAGGAATACGGCTTATGAGATTGTATGATTGTGAATGTTTGGAAAATCATTTAACCTTTCGCATGCGGAAAGCCAAATACAAAAATAGAGCACCCAGCGAGAGCAGAATCATGCCAAAAATTAAATACTTTGGTTCATAGAGAGGCATAGCAATTTCTCCAGTAACTTCTTCCCGTTTTGGAAAGACGCTTCTGATAAACAAATACATCTCGATAATCCCTCCAACAAAGCTGAGTGCAGCAGAAGAAAGAAGGATTATTATCTTTGTCATTTCGTGTGGATGAAGAATTGTGATGCCTTTTTCTGTAAGCTCATAGTAAACCCTATTAGTGTTATTGTCATCATTCTTCTTCACCAAATCTGCGTCAATCAATCTCTTCAAATTTTCGTGAATCGTGGATTTAGGAAGATTCAACCTTCTTGATAGCTCACTTGTAGTCATACGCCTTATATCAATGCTTTTGAGGATATTTGCTCTTGTATCTGATGATAGAGCACAGAGAATTTTCTTATCAAGTGCTATTTTATCATCTGTCATCTTGAACAAATCATCAGATTTCACATCTTATATTTTTATTCTTTGCAATTGATGCTATGCGTGCTATTAAAATAAAACATCACCCCTAAACAAATCAACACCATGGTAAAAATAAAAAAGAAAGGAGGAAATATGACTCCTCCCTTTTCTTCTACTGCTTGTTTTTTACCAATTGTTGCTGAAACTATGAATTCTATTTCTACGGTTTCAGCACCATTTGAAGCTTCTCCCTCAAAAACCCAGACCGGCTCTAAGTGATCTTGCTCCACTCCCGGACCTTCTTCATAGTATGCTAAATAAACTTTGTTGATGGTCATATTATCGTATCCTGGCGGCACCAAACCCAGATTACCCTGTTTTAACTCCTCAAATGCGGATTTGGATGGTTTTATCCCTGTAGTTCCCGATGCTTCAAGTTCCCTCCACACTTTATGTATTCCAATGACCTCTCCGCCATCTCCAATGTATATTTTCAGCTTTGATCCAGGTCCCATCACCGGAACACTGTTCAGTTCTCTTCCGAATATAACTTGCAAATTTGTATCAATATTTTCTATGATTTCACCGGTTGATGTATCTTCTCTACTTAATTGATCTGATGCCACCATTTTAACTTGTGCATCTTCTGGAAGCAGGTCTTTTTCCGTCAGATAATCAGTAGCTATATCTATTGCATCGTCTTTCTCTGGAAGATTAAGAGCAGTCTTCGGCAATGTTCCGAGTTTTGAAAAGTCGTAGTATGTTACTGAACCCTCGGGATAGATTATCAGTTTACGTTTTGAATCATCTGCGGCTTTAAGATATTCATCGTCTTCGGAGGGTACAATATTCTCACTCATTCCGAATTGTTCAGCTAACGTTTTTGCGGTTTTGTCATCCATCTTTTTTTGAATCACGCCATATCTAACTGTGTCAACCTGGGCAGGCAGGTCTGTATTCAAGCTGATTTTCAGGTTGGCATCATCAGATGTTCCCACGGACTCTATCAGAAACCGAGATTCTTGTTTCTCTTCTCCAGATAAGGATAATATCCCCCCTCCGATAAGAAGTGTTGTTATTATCAAAGAAGCGCATAACAGTCTTTTGTTTGTCATTTTTTCTCAACATGTGTGGGACCATGTCCAAAATGTCGCTTGTGGGGTTGGATCACTGCATGCAGGTCCACCTTTTCCGTGTATATAGTCATCGTAGCAATCATCATCCCAAGTAATCACATTGACTTGCTTACTACTTGTTTGGGTAACGTCACAGGCATGAAACCATGCGTCTTTAACCTTTTCACCGTCATCTAAGTATTGCCCCCACTTTTTACCCATGAGGTTACTTGAACTTTGTGAGTGTGTCGTCTTAAATCCGCATAACAGGTGCAGTCCGCCATCCGTAGCATGAATCCAATAATTATCATCGTCGGAATTTAGAAGCGAGCATGCAACGGTTCCGAACCATTCGAGATCGTCATCGCCAAACTCTGCCTCATCCCATTCAACATATTGGTTCCCGGAATCAGGATTTAGATAAATCGCTTTATGTCCATCATGCGTTATCGAATGTCCACACTGGAATGATATGTCTGGGTTGTCCAGACTATAGCCGTTGCCCGTAAAATGCGATTCTAATACGTCTCCATCTTTTTCTTCGTAATCAACACTATACCAGCTGAGTTCGTTTTTGAAACCAATGGCATTATCATCGCAATAGTTCAGATCGCTTCCTACACCGGGATAGTCATTAATCCACGCTATTCCAAGCTCATAGGCAAAAACGGGTGTACTCAAGAGCATTGCGAAGCTGATTACCAGAGCCATTACTGTTAATTTTTTCATTCTGTTGTCCCTTTGCAATTTTTTTTCACCTCCTAATTTTTTTTTTAGGCATTTATATAGCACCGCTTATCGGCGCTCACTTAATGATAGCATTGTTCAAACCCCTGATAAAACTACCGAAAACGTTCGGATTTGCCGAACAAAAAGCAAAGGTTTATATAATCATTTTAGCAATAACAAAGTGTATGAAAGTTCAAAGATACGATCCAATGAAGACTTTCTCTGGTGGAATGATGAGAAGGGCAGAAATATAAATTTAGAAGAGAGAACATGAAAACCGTCGAGGTGAGAAATATGGAAAAAACGTATAAACTCGGGAAGATGGAAGTTCCGGTATTAAGAGGAGTGAGTTTTTCGATAGAAACTGGTGAGTTCGTCTCGATAATGGGACCGTCGGGCTCTGGAAAGTCCACGTTGATGTACATAATCGGGTGCTTAGATAGACCAACGAGAGGGGAGATTTATATAAAAGAGAAGAAAGTAAGCGATTTATCAGATAGAGCACTTGCGCATATAAGGGGAAGGGAAATAGGATTTGTCTTTCAGACCTTCAACTTGATACCGCGGTCGAGCGCGCAAAAGAACGTTGAACTTCCGATGACGTACCAAAATATTTCAAGAAGAGAAAGAAAGCGAAAAGCAGAAGCACTGCTTAAAAAAGTTGGACTTGGAGATAGATTACGTCATAGACCAAATGAATTGTCTGGTGGGGAATGTCAGCGTGTGGCAATTGCACGAGCACTCGTCAACGACCCAATCTTACTTTTAGCAGATGAACCAACCGGGAATCTCGACAGTAAAGCAGGAGAAGAGATAATGGAACTATTCGAGGAACTGAACGAGGAGGGAAAGACGGTCGTCGTGGTTACGCACGATCAAGACATTGCGAGGCATACGCAGAAGATTATAAGGTTGAAGGATGGAAAGATTACAGGAGGAGATATAATTGAAAATTAGAGCGTTTTTAATTGCTTTGATGGTTCTTACGATGTTATTTTATCCGGTTGCAGCAGAGCCAAGACCAACGGTGATGGTAACGCATTATAACATGTATCCCGAGGTATTGATGCCCGGTGACACGGGAACGATAACATTGACGATAACAAACATGGCGGAGCAGGCGAGCCAGACAGAAACAACAAAAACCGAAGGAACTTCGGAAACGACAATGACCGAAACGACGCTGAGTATAAACGCAAGAATAGAAACCATACATCTTTTTGGAAAGGGAATCGATGTCGTTACTATAGGAGACCTTAGAGAGGAGTACCTTAATGTCGGAGACCTCGGACCCGGTAAAAGTATCAATATAAGCTTTGCGATAAAAGCGATACACGCTGGAACCTTCTTCCCTTATGTTCGGATTGACGTGAAAAATGGAAACGATGTCCGGTTTCCATTCCATGTAAAGGTCGACTCCGCAGACGTGAAAATATCTGCCGATGCACCTTCTTCTATTGCAATGGGAGAAATTACTACGATTGGTTTGACGGTGCATAATACGAGACAGAATAAAATCGAGGCTGTCAGGCTCGTTCCTATGACGAAAGGCGTGAAGTTTTCACCTTCAGAATTTCCTATCAGCACGATGGCGCCGGATGAATTGGTAAATGCGAGCTTTGACATCGCTATTGGAGATTCTTTCGGTCAGGGTGAAAATGAGATACAATTTAAGGTCGAATACAAAAATGGTGATAATTATCACTACTACTATTGTAAGATACCGATAGAGGTCGTGCATGGTTATGGTGTGAGATTGATAGCATCAAAGTTCCCGTCGTCTATAATAATAGGCGAAATGGCTGAAATAGAGCTTGATACCGTGAATACAAGGTCAGACGAGGTGAAGTCTGCTATTGTCGTTCCATTGACGGAAGGACTGATGTATCAGCCGTCAGAATATTACATAGGCAATATGAGACCGGGTGACCTGTACACGGCACAATTTAAGGTTGATACGTCAAACATGAAAACTGGCGTAAATAATCTCGACTTCAAGGTACGCTACAAGGATGCAAATGGCTACCAGGAATCGGATGTCTGTACGCTCACATTGAATGCGATAACGATGGAAGCAGTAAAAACAAACACAGCATCGTCAGGAGGATTCATTATTCCAATCGTTGTAATCCTCGTAATAATCACAATCGGGACAGTTCTTTACATCAGGCGACGAAAGAGGGAGGTGTAGATGGACCTGATAGAGCCTTTTATTACCGCATTTGAAAGCATCGGGAGTTCGAAGGCGAGGTCTTTTTTGACCACGCTTGGCATACTGATAGCGGTGGCAGCCGTAATCGCAAATGTCTCGATTTCAGCAGGTATGGGAGCATTCTGGAATGAGCAAATTAGGAGCATGGGGACAAACCTCATCTTTATCGGTAGTCACGAAGTAGGCACATTAAACGCCAGGGAGTTAGATGCAGTAAGAAATATTCCCGGTGTAGAGGTGGCATCTCCATACGGCAGTGATAGTGCAAGGGTAAGATTCATGTCCGAAACGGAACGGATACGTGTAATAGGTGTTACCACGGAGTATCAACGGGTTGGCAATCTGGAATTAGAAGAGGGTGATTTTCTCTCAGACCAGGACAAATTTGCCGCCGTCATCTCATACGATGTTGCGCATGATAGGGGCATATTCAGCAGAAATATATCGGTTCGAAGTCCAATTGAAATCACAATAACTCGCTCAAATGGCGAGGAGTATAACGAGGAATTTGTAGTAAAGGGAATATTGAAAAAACCACTAGAACTCTTTAGTATGTCTTATAGCGGGTATCCAAGCAAAGCGATATTTATTCCGATATCTACACTGAACGAGATGAGAGATCGCTCTGACTATGGTAATATATATGTCTCCGCGGAGAGCATGGAGAAGGTAGAGGAGGTTAAAAATAAAATAGAAGACCGCTTAGACAGTCTTCTTGGAGTTACGAAACTTCAGACAATAGAGCCGCCCTATAGTATTGATACCCAAAAGGAGATCATTGAGAAGGTGCAAGAAGGGATGACTTATCTGAGCGGTCTGATGCTTTTTATCGCACTTATTTCTTTGGTTGTTGGATCCATTGGTATCATGAACATCATGCTCGTAACCGTAACAGAGCGCACAAGGGAGATAGGTTTGATGAAGGCGGTTGGTGCAACGAAGTTCGATGTTTTGATAACCTTTCTGGTCGAATCAGGCATGATTGGATTGCTCGGTGGAATTCTTGGTGTTGCTCTAGGTGTTGGCTTTTGCAGGTTAATTTCCATGATCAATTTGCCTTTGCCTCCTCCAGTTACACCAATAAAATGGGTATTCATCGCATTGGGCGTGGCATTTGCGGTCGGAATAGTATCCGGCATGTATCCGGCATATAAAGCTGCAAGGATGAGACCTCTTGAGGCTTTGAGGTATGAATGATGAATGAGTGAAGGTTAAGCAAAGTTTGACCACTCGGGTTTTTAAGTTTCCACATTCAATTAATATGTATCACGAACGCCTAAAACGAAAAAGAATCGGCATTGTGGCGAACGATGTCGAATAAAAAGAGCATAACAGAAGAGAGAGGAAAAGGCAAGATTAAAGGGGTTATTCTTTCCTCCTATCCTTAATCTCGTTTAGGTCCACCACTTCCCCATCTATCCCAGGAAGCTCGTGGGCGGTAAGTATAATGGTCTTATCCTTACTCAGATTCATCAAAGCCTTATATATCGACTTTTTTGATGGCTCATCTATCGATTTCGCCACTTCGTCTAAGAGCATAATCTTTGAATTTTTCAAAATTGCTCTTGCTAAAGCGATCTTCTGCCCCTCACCGCCGGAGAGATTCATGCCATTCTCCCCTACTTGGGTTTGATAACCATTAGGTAGATTAGAGATGAATTCATGAGCATTAGCCAGTTTAGCCACTTTTATGACATCGTCCTCGCTGGAGTTGAGATTTCCTATTAAGATGTTCTCATAGACCGTGGTGTCGAGGAGATGAGCATCCTGTGATAAAAAGGATATATTTTTCCTGAGGGATCTAATGCTTACTTTATCTATATCCTTTCCATCTATCTCTATCTTTCCGTAATTTGACCTATTGAGCTTAACTATTAGATGAAGGAGGGTCGTCTTTCCCATACCATTATCCCCCACTAAGAAATTCAATCCTTTTTCGAATGAGGCGTTAAAATCACTCAAAACATGTTTACCATCATAAGAAAAAGTGATATCCTTGAAATCTATTCTTCCCTTATCTACTATGAGTTCTTCTCCCTTATCCATTTCCCCTTCATCCTCCATATCTACAATCTCCCTAACCCTATCGAACGCGGCTTCACTCATCTTTATGCGTGACCAGAGATCCGCTAATTCTCTTACAGGGCTAAAGAATTGGATCGCGTAAGTGGAAAAAGCGACGAGTGTGCCCAAGGTTACGGTGCCAGCGATGGTCATGTAGCCCCCTACCGAAAAGATCAAGACAATAGGTAAAAAGATGTTGAGGCTTGCTAGCGACATGTAAGAAGCAGTGGTTTTTGACATATCGATAGAGGCATCGCAATAGCTCCCCACAGCTTTACCAAATCGCCCTTTCTGGTAATCCTCCAGCTCAAAAACTTTCACCAAGGGGAAGATGGATAGCCCCTCCTTGAGAAATGATGATACCGTCCCCATCTCCCGAAGCGTAATTCCCTGTTTTTCTCTTAACCTCTTCCCAAATGCCCACGAGAGCAGGGCATACAATGCCATCGGGGTTATACATATCAAAGTGAGATCCCACTTCATTGCCAGCATAATTATTAGGGGAAGAACCAGTCCCATTATCCCCGAGAAGAATCGGATGACACAAGTGGTGATCATCTCCTGGGAGAGAACGATGTCGTTCATTATTCTGCTTATCACATCCCCACTCTTGACGGTGTAGAGAGCAGGCAAGCTCTTTAGATTGAGATCCCCAAAGATCCCCCCCCTAATATCGTTCGATACAACCGCACTTAACTTTCCAGAAAAATAGCTGGAAAAGTACATGGATATGGATGATAGGACGAACGTTAAGAAGAGGAAAGCCAGCCAAATGCTAAGCTTTTTGGTGAGAACGCTGGACTCTATCTCTCTCGAAAGGGAGAAAACATCATCTATAAGAGTTCTCAATATTAGAGGGGTTATCAATGCGGAGAGCAAGGAAGCAGCGGTTAAAAAGATCAATATAGCCATATAATGCTGGTAGGGGCGTGTGTACCTCCCGAATAATTTTTTACATTCGCTTATCGTGCTCATGAGTTCAAATCTCACTATAGGTATTTTGTCAAATATGTATCTAAACCGGTTCTTGTGATTTGTGAGCGTTTTTTTTGTGCCACTCATACTTACATTGCTTAGATAGCCTCTCCATCATAGCTTCTTCCATACATACTTTTTTGTTAGGCGTTTTGTACCTACCCAAAGCAATAGCCAAACAGCCACCTCCACATATGGGCACTAGCTTACAACTACCGCAATCATCGATAGTTAAAGGATCTCTTCTCATCGTCTCGTAGAAAAGAGCATTAAATTTAGGTTCACCCTTCTCATCTATTTCCCCTACCGAAAATTCCTCATAAGGAGGTAATACAGCACATTTGAACAATCTGCCAAGAGGATCTACCGTGAATACAGAACTGTGAAGCGCACTGCAAACATTTATGGTAGGAAGAACGGGAAACTCTTCGGTTTTAAATCCCTTATCACGAGCGATCTCATACAACCTGTCGGAGATAGTGATTCCCACACTATCCTGAAACGATGAGGGATAGGATAGACAAGCAGGAGAAGAGTTGAATACCGGTTTAATGGAGATGACCACGTCCTCTAAACTCAGGGATCTTAGCATGTCGAAAAGGATAGGTATGTACGATTGGTTTTCCTTATCAAGATTTATTCTTACCTTCGTTGGTAATTTATGTTCCTTAGCTATAATCAATCCCTTTACTATATCATCGAATGTACCTCTACCACCTTTATACATCCTTCTTCTATTATGTATCTCCTTATGCCCATCTAACGTGACCAATATGGAACTTTTAAACTCTGAGAGCTTGTTAGTTATATCCTCCGTTATTACCGTTCCATTCGTTATGGCATTTACAGAGAAATGTATCCCGTTCCCCTTTGCCCAATCTGATAATTCAACCAGTATGGTATAACCTATATCGAAATTTAGCAAAGGCTCGCCGCCGTATAGCTCTATTGCTAGAGCTTTGCAGTTGTTTCCTATAGTGGTTTTCTTAATAAATTTTATAACCTTCTCAGCTCCCGTCAGATCCATATAATCTGAGGCGAGATTAGCCCTTCCTTCGAAACAGTATGTGCAAGCTAAATTGCACGCATATGTGGTAATGACGTGGAATCCCGCCGTTGGGGACAAGTGTTTGCCCCTCTCAAACTGATACCGGAAAACTCTTTTCTCGTCCAAATCATCATCTAATAGGATACCATTATCTTTTAATATCTTAACAAAATCTCCTGGAAGCTTAGCGAATAGCCCGTACTCCAGTACTTCTTTGACCTCCTTATCTACTCGTAGAAGCGAACTTCTTAATGTATTGAATAATAGGAAGTTCTCGGTATCAATCGGGAATAACAAATTATAAAAAGACGCTTTCAACAAAATCACCTCCACCTTTCTGGATAATAATCTCTCAAGTAGGTTTCTATATTAGCCCTATATTGATCTTTATAGCAAACAGGTCTATCTATGTCTCCAAACTGAGCATATGCCCTCAAAGCACAACCGGCAAAACAGATCGGAGCGAACTTACAATTTCTACACTCTTCAAATTGAAGTGGGTTTCTTAATATCCAGTTGTAATATGCTTTTTGGTTTATATTTAATAGGCTTCCGTCTTCGCCGATAGTACCCACCCTGTGTTCCAAATTTCCCACTGCAGCTTCACACTTGTAGACATCCCCAACAGGATCTATCGCGTAAGTATTATCGAATATGGCTCCGCAACCAACTTTATAATTCCCTATGTATATAGGATTGGTCTTATAACCTTTTGCATCTGCCAAAGCATACAGTTCGTGTAAACGCTCATCGGATATTTCCGATATCCCTGCCATCTGCTCTTTATTCAAAAAAAGATCACACGATGTTTTCTGAATACCTATTTTAGGGGGCTTACCAAGTTTATCTATGAGGTCGTCTAATAGTTCCCCAATGTAGGGGAAATTCTCTTCATCCACATCCACTCTCACATGGTATTTGACCCCATACTTTTCTAAGAGTTTTAACACTTCTATTAATCGATCGTAAGTCCCTGCTCCGTTTTTATATATTCTTTTTTTGTCATGGAATCTCTTGGAACCAGCAAATGTAATCTGAAGATCCTCGATAGGGTATTCTTTGAGTTTTATAATCAAATCATCATCTAAAAGAGTGCCATTGGTAGTTCCACTAACTCTTAATGACTTATTTTCTTTTTGGCAGTAGCATTGTAGGTCTTCTAACATGGTAAGTATCTTTTTCGACTCCAAAAAAGGTTCTCCCCCATATAAGGATATTGATATTCTGAGACATCCCGTAGCCATCTTCTTAATGAATTTTAAGGTCTTCCCTAAAGTTTCTTCATTCATCGAATTAACTAAAATATCACCGGCACCTTGATAGCAATATGTGCAAGCCATATTGCATCGGTGAGTAGGAATTAAAATGAAGCAAATAGTATTATTTTGATACTTTAACCTATTTATGAATACTTGAAAGACAGAAGTTTCGTCTGTATTCAAGACAAATCCATTCTGGGTAAGTATAGACAAAATTTCATCACTAAGAGCCTCAAAGGTGTTATTATCTAAGCATTCTTTAGCCTCTTCATCTATCTTTATGATGGAACCCCACAGTGTGTTATACACAAAGTATTGTTCCGAATCTGTTTTAAAGTATATATTATATCTAGATGCTCTCATATCTCTCTCTCTCCCTCTTTTTTCTCATAGCGCTTTTTCGCTCTTTCTCGCTTTCTAAAAAAATAAAATAAAGGAGGTATTTCTCATCAGTATGGATTATCGCCTTTCTGATACTCTACCCTCACAAGGCATCTCCCCAATGGGCGTACAGGTTAGTGAGGAACCAAACCACCTCCGCAGATTTCCCCTATCGGACATATCCCTTTTCAGCACTCCTTTCCAGCTGGTATCCTTGGATCTACGAACACATTACACCTCCTATATTAACCTTTTGTATGTTTTGGGTGGACCTGGACCTTATCACTATTTTAATTTCACTGAGGGTCTAGTCCGGGTTTATGCCTACAATGCATGACTGGGTAGGCGAGGTGCCAATTCCTAGGCAGTAGTTCATAGGTTCTATCAGTCCATTAGCACCTTTTACCAGGTCTACGTGCATTTTTTTCACCTCCTATTTTTGGGTACTTCTATCATTGCGCCCCTCCTCGGCACTCACTGATAGTATTGTTCAAACCCCTGATAAAACTACCGAAAACGTGCGGATTTGCCGAACAAAAAGCAGAGGTTTATAGAATAGATACCTTTACTTCAAAAGATGTCACAGCTCTACCCGTGTTCCCACACTCGTCGGTGGTTCATAGTTTTTAAGAAGTCTCGCTATCTCTTAGGTTTCAGCCACATTTTCATTTCCGACCAAGAAATCCTATGCGGGTTTCTACTATTGTGGACTCAAGTAAATAATGTCCAATGCCGGGCTGGGGGGAGTTTAGGGTGACACTTATGCTTCCCTCGGCGGTTCTATCCACTTCTTTAACCGTGGTATGTGTGATGCCGTGAGCATCTATAACCGTTAACGTGAATTCCGCACCGACTCTGTCAAATCGCTCATCATTGATGTTCTTGTACATCATGGTAAATGTGTTTCTACCAATTCCCATTTTGACAATGCCAACAGGGCTCGACTTTGTTATGTTATTTTTGGGGTCTGAGAAGGTTTTGCCAATGTTCTCCGTGCCGTGCCGTGAGTTAAATTCTCCAAAAAATAAATTTGACTACTTGACTGCCTTGAGTTTACAGCTACAGTTTCAATGGCAGAATAAAAAAACACTACCGAGAGACCTATTAAACCTAAGTTTCAGAGTATAAATAATCATAGACTTTCTATCAACAAACTTTGCCACTATTTCCATTAAACGGAGGCATCTGATTGGCTATTCACATATGTAGTCAATAACAGATGTATGTCACCACA
>JBAQFZ010000116.1:0-22950 GCA_049287525.1 Halobacteriota archaeon
TTATGAAATCGTGTTCTATGTGTGTATTTTTAGAATCGAACCATCTTCTGAAGAGATAAGCATTACGATGAAGGACTTATCCTGGCGATAGCCTTGACATTAAAACCAACTTTCTGAGGCTATCGCACAAACTTTTTTAAAGAAAGTTTGATCAAAGAAATTAAACAAAGTGGAACTTAACCTCTTCGGTGAGCTCGCCCTTTCCTAACAGAACCGCTTTCTTCAAACAGGCGTCACAGATTTGATATACCCTTATGCTATCATTTCCATTTCCTTCGGCGAAGGGCTCAAGCAGGCCAACAAGCTTTTCGAGTGTCTTCGCATCAACTTGACACTCAAAAACGCTATATTGCACTCGCTTCCCGTAGTCCGCGAGCAAATTCGCCACCTTATTCCTCTTTCTATCGTCCGAAATGTCGTACGAAATTACTACATGCACCATTTGTATTTGTTTGCTCTTTTTATAACCACAAGATCACACAGATTTTCACGAGATGGGGATACAAGAAGTCAGAGAACAGAGGTCAGAATTCTGTTTTCTATTCTCTGATTTCTGGTCTTGTGTTAATCTTGTGAAATCTCGTGGTTTTTTACATCATAACCCCCATTTAACTATCGTACCAAAAAAGGTTGATATTCCTTCCTGTTAAGCACAGCTCGCTCCATATTCTCCACCTGCATTCGAAAAAGCTTGCGATAGCAAGTCTCAGAGTCGTTTTCGCGATAAAAGAACGGTTTTTCCATTCGCTCTTCGTAAAGACTGAGAAATCGCTTCAAAGCGTCTTTGTTCAAGAAAAAGGCGCCGTTACTTTCCTTGTAAAAATCTGCTTCTTTAACGCTTCCCGTATTTATTACCGTCTGGACAAGCCCATCAACTATACCGGGTGGCGGAATTCCTCTACTAAATCCAAGGGGAGCGATTGTCTGCCATATCTCAGAGCATGCAGAAAACCAATAAAGGGATCAAAACCCACAGACTCTACTAAAGCCGCTATTTCGTTCGTGATAAGCACGTAGCCCAGGCTTAGAAGAGCATTTGTTGGGTCTAAGGGCGGATGTCTGCTCCGCTTCTCAAATGCGAAATTCTGTGATAGCATCTTAGCATAGCACCGGTAGTAAGCCCCGGTGCTAACCCCTTCCAGACCCATAATAGATGATATTACTTTCTTATGTGGAAGAGAAGAGAGAGCATTGACAATTGTGTCCAGCTCAGATGCGAAATCTATTCCGGGATGATTTCTTTGATACCGCAGGATAAGCGTGCGCTGGTTCTTCAGTTTCGCCTCGACAATACTTTTGGCTATCATTACCTTGAACTCATCATCCTTATACCGGTCATACTGGGCTAACCGTAAGAAGACATTCTTTGACTGGACCGGGGTTAACTTGCCTTTTAGCCTGCCATTCATAGAAAGGAAGCTCACTTCAATGCCGCTATCCAGAAGAAAGCTGATAGCTTGAGTGCTGAGCTGCACAGCACCAAATATGAGAACCCGGTCTATTCCATAAGCCGGGACCTCAAGTAAGGTGGTGCCATATTTCTCTACTACAAGCCTCTGCGAGGTCTTCCTCAGCTTCGAGCCTTGCTCGGTCAGATATAACGTTGTCATAGGTAAATGCTCAATATATTATGGATTGGGCAGAAATACTAAATTATAGTCAGTGAAGAGGCTAAGGAAACAGATAGACGAGGACTTTGTAAATGAAATTTAAAGTAGTAGTAACAAGGAGTGCAGAAAAGCACATATCCAAGCATTACATTGAGAGAAGAGAGATTCTTCAGACGTTAAATCATCCACATTTTTTGAAAAAGACAACAGAGAGATACGTTCTCTATGGTAAAACAGATGCAGGGAGATACCTGACTCTGATCTTAAAGAGAAGGGGAGAAGTATATTTTCTGGTTACAGCAAGAGAAAGCACAGATGAGGGAAAAAGTTTATATCGAAAGAAGATAAGATAAGATAAAAAATAGAAAATGGCAATGAAAAAGGTGAAGATAAGAAGCGTTGAGGATTTAAATTCCATGCCCGATGGGCTTTTCGAGATCGAAGAGTGGGATTTAGAGGCGGAACTTCTGGAGGAAGTAGACGCAAAACTTATAGTTAAAGAAGGCGTTGTGGAAGTCACCGTAGACCCGGAAACTTTTGAGAGGGTGAAAGAGAAAAAAATAGTCCTCGTTTCCTCTTAAAACAATAACTATCTCGGAAGATGCGTATAACCGCCTTAAAAGTTTGTTTTGGTAATTAGGTTTTAGGATTTCCCACTCTTTATTGAGCATATTCAGAGCTTGATTACCCACTCACATTTATTACCTGCCTTTTTCCTCCTCTCAAGAACACCATATTCGGTGGTTATGCTATCTGTTCCTGCCTTGTCGAAATAAGAACCCATATCCGCCTCGATGCGTTGTATGCTCTTCTCTACTCCAGATAGCTGTTTCCTTAGCTCTATATACCGTTTTAACTTCGCATTAATATCCTCTAGAATAACATTATCCTCTTCTGTGGTAGTGCTTTCTGCCGTAAGAGATTGTGGCGGCCATGTTTTTGCTTGTCTTAATGCATGGAGTATCGGCGACGGATATCCACCAGGCGGAATCTTAAAATCACAATTACAGCCTAAATCCAGTGCTATGTCTTCGTGTTTCTCTCTAATCTTCGGACAACTGATGGGGAAGGACTTCATCTTCCTGATCTTCTTCTCGGTATACTCATAGTCATAATTAATGCAGTTGCTGATGACCTTATGCAGAAAATCTTCCCCTTCTTGCCCCAGGTGACCAAAGGTGTAAAGCAGGGTAACACGCTCAGCATTATTGAGATAATGTGTTTCCCTGGCTTTGTTCACTAAATAATTTATTACTTTACAGCCGGAGAGCACGCTCTGTACTAAAGATGACTCCGCCTCCCTCTTTCGTGGAGCAGCGCGAGATTTAACACCGTAGGTTAAGATGATTTCCTCCACTTTTTGCTGGTTTATCTGCCTGACCTGAGAGAGAGCCATCATCTGGTCCGGCAAAGGATTACCCTCTCGATCAAGAAAGAGACACCTGCGGTTCGTTCTTTTGTGGATGCCAAGCGGTAGTTTAATCAGGGGACCATACTCTTTTCCTCTTCGTTTATTGTAGGTAGGGAAGATCTCCCGGTGTATCCCACCACCGGGCTTACCCGCTCTATCCGCGATAAATTTGAGTAAAAGTCGTGCTAATTTGGCTGGTATACACTCACCAAAGAAGAACCAGAGATGACGTCCTTTGTAGCCGCTATCTTCGATGAGCACTGGAATTTTTAGCTCATCGCAGACCGAAGCTATCTTTACGGCATCTTGATGTGTGAGCTGATGAAGCTTTGTCGTTTCCTTATCATCCTTCGCGTATTCTAAAAGTGCTTTTTGGTCTATATCTATATCTATGACCGAGAGACAGACACGATCCTCATCGTCCAGTAGATATAGCCCTAAGGTCTTCTTTCCACTAAGGTGATTCTTTAGCTCTTCCTGGCTTAAGGACCGATTTACAGGATAAAAACCTCGCCTCCCTTTCTCATCTACCCACTGGTATGCAAAAAAGTCGCTTCTTCCCTGGAACAGCGAGGAGAAAAGGGATACATCGTCATCAGAAAAGATTAGCGGCTGCGGTGGCTCTACCGGGGGTGAGGGAAGCGGAGTTACGGGCTGCTCTTCTTGTTTTACGTCAATCTCTAAGTTCACTGCTTTTTGGTATGATTCTTGGGCAAGACCATATTCGCCAAGCTCAGCATAGCAAAAAGCCAGGTCGCGATAGGGTTGAGCTAAATCAGGACAGAAGTGGATGAGCTTCTTCAATCTTTCAATAGATGAGTAAACATCCTCATCCACCAGCTCTAACTGCTTCAGGGATTCTTTAGCCTGGAAGTGGTCCAGATCGAGGGCTAACGCCTGGGAAAAATCATCTAAGGCTTCTTCTCTCATTCCTAAGGTCTGTGCCAGATGCCCCAACCTATACCAAATATCTGCATGGTCAATGTTAAACCCTTTTCGTTTACCGAGCAGTTTCTTCGCATTCTCATCATCGTCAAGCTCCAGGCTCAGCTCTATTAAGGCAATCAAAGCAAAAGCATTTTCCGGTTCTATTCCGCGACAGGTATGGAAATAGCTGCTCCAACCTCTTATGCTCTGCTTCAGGTCTTCGATTCTATCACTGATGTTTCGCCTCTTACCTGCTTCTGTTATCGCATGTAGCTTTTGGCTGATAGCGCCAATAGCTTTTTTACTCGGTCCTTTACCGTTAGCGTCAATGTAGTAACCCAAAAAGACAAAGCCCTCCTGCGCAGGGATGAGTTTTGTCTTACTCTCGTTCAGCTTAAGTTTTAGTGTCCGCAAAGTAGCGGCAGTATCTGCTAATGCATTGCCAATTTTCTCTTGTGTGTCTTCTAGTACTACGAAGTCATCCGCATAACGGATGAGGTGATATCCTTTCGCTGTTATCTCCCTATCAAACCGGTGCAAGTAGACGTTGGCTAAGAGCGGCGAGATTACGCTGCCTTGCGTTATACCCAGATATTCTTCATGGAGCGTCATATTATCGAAGACGCGGGCTTTTAGAAATGCTTCTATCAAGTTCAATACCTCCGTATCGGAAACTCGTTCAGCGATAAAGCTGAGCAGTAAATCATGGTCTATGGAATCGAAGAAGTTCTCGATGTCGCCGTCAAGAACCCATTTGAAGGTTTCTTTAAGCAAACCCTCTATCTTGTTGAGGGCATCAAGAGCTGATCTGCCGGGGCGATAGGCAAAACTGCAGTCTAAAAAATGCTCTTCGAATATTGGAGATAGGACTGAAAGCAGAGCCTGCTGCACTATTCTATCTCTGACCACAGGAATACCTATGGAGCGCTTGGCACCATTACCCTTGTCTACGTAGAACCGAAGCACGGGAAGAGGCTTGTAATCGCCTTGCTCAAGCTGGTTTTGCAGGGTGTTTAAATTTTCATCCAGGTTTTGCTCAAATTCTTCCCAGGTTATGTGGTCAACTCCGGGACCGCCTACATTCTCCTTGACTTTATTCCAGGCTAATCTGAGGTTCTGGTAACTGCATATCCTTCCCCAGAGTGCTTTGTTCTCCATCTTTGCAAAATCTCAATCTCAGGTAGCTACTCCGCTCATGCTTACTCTATCTCTTTCGGTAGCCTGAATATCCCAAAAGAAACGCGGCTAAATTGTAGACACGCCTTGATAACCTAAATGTGTTCGACTTTTATGAGTGCATTGGTAATCTGTTCTACATACTCTATAGATCTGTCTGAAGAGGCACAGACAAGAATAATTGCCGCACTCATCGGTGCTGTTCCTCCCGTAATATCCGCAATCACTTCAGTTTCACGTAAATTAACTTCCCCAAGCCCTTTTCCGTATATCTCACTGACTACTTTATACGTGCTTTTTATGTTGAAAGGGTCATCAATAGGCACAGGAATCTGCTTTACTGTTCCAGAAGCGAATTCTTCTATGAAATATACCACTACATCCTTAGCTTCCCTTGATTGTTCAGTGAATAATAACCAGCAAAACTCCAAAACTCCTAAATGGTGAGCAATCGCTCGAAATGTTTGACCTACGCCTCTTATTTCGTAAAGCTCAGCAACTCCCTCAATACCTTTCGTATCTTTAACCGTATTTATTAGGTTTATCAAATCACCTTCATTCTCATTTATTCTACTTATTGACACGATAAGGCCTTTATATTTCTCTTTGAGTGGCTCGAATGAAGGGTTTTTAATATTCCTGAGCTGTTCCCTCTTTCTACCTTCTATCCAAGAGTAGAGGGGCATGGTAAGGAGTGATAAGACTAATGTGATAAGTACTATAGCAATGGCGTTGAATGCACCATACATTTGGCCTAGCAGATCAGATAAAACATTAACGAGCAACGCGAGAATGACCGAGGTAACCAGGAGACTATAAACGGGATGTATTTTCAAAAAGTTAACGAGTTCATCCATAGCTCCGCTCATGGCAATTCCTCCCCGCTATCTCGGCAAACGTGCAAAACCGAGCCGATAACGTATGCAGTCGAATGAGTCTCTACAATTACCGCACCCCCTAATCTGGGGTCGTGGGTAGCAATGAACTTTGTAGGGTGATAAAAGTGTGTCAAGAAGCAGTAGAGCCAGATCGGTCCACGTCCACTCAAAATCACCCCTTTACTCTCCTCAATTTTTGGAGGGATAAGGGCCATCAAGTTTTCCGGACTTAATACACCATCTATTTCAAATGAGAGGATACTATACTCATCTTCTTCCTTCGCTTTGAAGTGTATTTCCCCCATTTCGTTGCCTCCTAAAGTTCGTCATTTACCTTACTATTCACTACATGCCTTTCCCCTATTCCTATCAGTTGCGTTCTCACGTAGATAATTTGGCATCACCCCTTGATAAATCTTACCTTTAGCCCCTTTGCCGGTATTATCTGATTGAATTTGTTGTCTTGCATCTTTCACTACCCCAAACCCCTGCGAAACCCCTTTCCCCAACCCGAAGAAGTCTGGTATCTGAAAATTCCCACGAAACTCGCCCGTAAAGCCTATAAGTGGGATCGCTTTATACACTACGTTCTCTTCATCCAACCGGGAATGAACATAAAGTTTGCTGGTCACCACATAATCCAAACTCTTACACATCGAAAGGATATTACCCACGAGGATACCATTTAGAAACTCCTTCTTCTCTTTCCAATCCGTGATCCCCTTGTATCGTTCATAATTAGATGGATTCAATGCGAGCCAGTGCGTTACGAACTTATAATGATGGTTCTCCCGGCAAGGGCCGAACTCCGCGTTCAGATGCGTCATCTGTATGCTCTCTACTTTATAAGCATTCTTCCCCAATTTCAATTCGGTTATGTCCGCGGAAATTTTCTTGAGAACTTCTGCACCCTCTTCTATGCCTAAAATAACGGGCGTGCCTTCCAATATCTTGTACTGAATGCGCGGATAGGTGTATAAATAGCCGGCTTCTTCTATGTGGTGGTGTAAAATAGGATATTCTTTGTATTTGTTGGCGATGTAGCCTCTGAGTTTGGATGCGTCTTCTTTTACCTTTTCTGATGTCTTCAAGATGAGAACGAGCGTTTTCAATTTCATAATTTCGGAAATCTTGCTTCTTCCCGCAGTTTCTCCAGGTTCGGCACTATAATTCTCGCACACTCTTTTGTCTTTTCATACAATTCCGCCGCAACCTCTTTTTCCACAGGCTCTAAACCATGTGCTCGAATTGAATTATTTCTCCTTTGCAGCAGACCCTTCATCTTTTTATTTCCTAAATAAATTTCATCCGCTTCTTTCCACCCTAAATCTCGCAAAAGCTCGAACTTCTTCTCTAAACCGAACTTTAATTTGCCTCTATCATCTGCATATTTCTCATATTCTCTTGTATCAACCTCTCTTTGCTTCAAATCTTCTAGTGTAAATTTCTCCTCTGATAAATCATTCAGTTCATAACCCAATAGTTTTATCTGTGGAATGAGTTCTATCGCTCTATACAGCACGGCAACCGCATCATCATACCTCTCTTCTTCAATACGCCGCCCTGCATTATTTATCAAATCAACCAGAACAAATTTTATTCTATATTCCTCTTTGTTCAATCTTCCTAAAAAACCTTTATTCAATGATATTCTCTTATCCTTAACAGGCTCTATCCGCTCATAAGCCTCCCTATGTTTGAATCTATCCCATAGATCATAACCTTCTATCAGTCTTTCATAATTCTCCCTTTGTCCTCTCTCCAGCACGACAATCTGTCTTAAAGCGTCTTTCGCCTCGCCAAACCGGTAAAGATTGAACAAATCCTTTATTCTATCAAGAAGGATTTTGTCGTAGGCTGAATACAGACTCTGCTCTATTATCCTCTCCGTTCCCGGTATCACAATTCCATTCTCTCCTCTTTTACCAGAAATAAGGCTCAATCTCTTGTGATACAACATTGAGCTGATCGCTGCACTCATCGTCATCGTCTTCGTTCCTGATGTGTAATCAATAATTATCTCATGCTCATCGTCCTCCTCTATCTTATTTTTTATTTTATCGAAACACTCATCGAAATCGTCTATGTTGTTTATCGTTACAAATTCATAATTGTTCACTTCTTCTCCCTTCTCTTCCAAATATTGGCTTTTTAAAGACTCTATTGTCTCTCTGCTCGCTTCAGAACCAAAGAATATTATTTTCTCCGGGTTATAATGGTTAACGGAAGCTAAAAGGCCATGTGCCAGACTTTTCATCTTCTTCTCTTTATCTAATCCCACTCCTGTCCCTACCGTCATAAATAATGCTCGTTTCATTTTAATCCCTAACCTGCAACTTCACCCACCCAAGAGGGTATTTTGGTTTTCCGTCTTCGAATATGAATTTCCTGGTTTTGGGAAAACCATCCGGGTAAGATCTCCAGGCAGCAAATCTCAGATACCGATAAAAATCTGGGTCGTTTATTCTGATTAACAAATCAATTGTATTTGATAAGAACCCCTTATCTGCGCCCATCCTCAATAACGGGCTGTTCTGTTGATTATCGAACTCAGATTCATAAAAATAATTAGCATCCAAATTATGCTCTTCTGCATATTCCATCTCCAACTTCTTTAAGTCTTCCGCAAAAGTGTAGATGGCATTTAAAATGAATTTTTTATCCAGATATTTTGCTTTGTCTGATAAACCAAGCTCGTTTAATTTGAAAGGGTCTAAAACAAGGTCTCCATCTAAAATAACGCCTTTATCGATCGCTTCTATCTGCGAGTACGATCTCCCCTCTTGAGACATACCAACAGATTTCACGGCAAGTATTGACAATCTTTCTGTTGTAGAGCTATCAGTTATCTTAAGAAACTTAAGCAGATCGTATTTTGCATCATTTTTTATCCCTCGCAGTACTTTTCCCTCAACTGAAGACATTACTCTCTCAAGTTCTTTTGAAAACCTTTTATCTTTAAATGCTGGAGACCGGGTCATATTCCGATTCAGATCCTCGATCAACCTTCTATTATCTTTGATTCGCTTTAATTCATTATCAAGGATTGAATAGTCCTCTTTAAGAATATTATAGGTTATCGCAGTTCTGATCGCGCCTTTTATGCTCGATCCTGGAATATATGCTCTATTACTCGTCTTTATCTGTTCAGAGATCTCTTTTACTCCTGCATCCTCTTCAAATTTAGATACATATTTTGTTATATCTGCCGGATTTATATCTTTACCTCTCAAAAAATCGGCAAGTGAAAAACTGTAGTCTTCTAAACGATCTGTTAAATCTCCAATCTGGTCTTCCGATAGTTTTTTCAACAATTTATCCAGAGAGACCCGATGGAGTTTACCATCTTTCAAAACAAACTCCGCTCTACTATATTTGCTCCCAGTTCCGATATGCAGTGGAGTGATCGTCTTTAATTCGTATTTCATGTTATCATCTCCTCATCTTTATGGGAAATGCAATTCCATACTCTATCGCCCTTTGCGGCTTGGGTCTGACTTCCTCGGTCTTTCCGTAGAATTTCTGGTCTAAAATGGGAAATGTCGATCCCTCTTTGAACATGAACAGAGGTTTCTTTACAGCCCCATCCTCACATCTTCCCTGTATCTTTACCAATTCGTACCAGATTTGACTTTTGTTGTAAGAACTGAACTCACTATCGGGGGAATACAGAGATAACGTGGTAAAAGCATCTGCCTCCGCAGGTTCAGTGGTTATGCTTCTATCTTCCACACCATCTATCTCAAATTGGCCTTGTCCACTTGAGATGTCGCCACCGATACCCCTATCTTCAATGAATTTCAACGCAGACATTACCTTTGATTCGTAAGATTTGTTAAAAAACTCGATTAAGAAGAACAACCCCACATTCCTGAAATAGGCGCCTGTTGAATAGAAAAAATTCTCAGATCGGTTTGATAATCGATTCAATTGGTTGTGTGCAACATCTGCAACAATTATTTCATACTCTAAGTCTGTTCCTTTATGGAATAGCAGCCCACTCTTAAGTTTATATCTTTCATCAAATGTTTTGATAACATCCAATTCAGATAACTTGCCATTAATCCAATCATTAAATATGTCTTGATGTATCCATCTAACTCCCTTAAATTTCTTTGCCTGATCCCAGTAATTTGTTATCGGCTCTTCAAATGGCTCAACGATGAGTTTTGGAAAAAAATGATGTTTTCCATCAGAACCATTGACAAATGGAAATGCGGAAGATAGAACAAATGGATTGCTCTCGTCATCAAACAGATCTAATATTCGATCAAGCTCATCTTCTCCGTAGATCTCCTTAATTGCGATACAGATGGCACCAAATATCGTGTTCGATGGCAAATTTGTTGGAAACAGAGACTTTGGTTTAAGATATACTATATCCATAATCCTCAATCCTGTGTACTTCCTTGACCTTTTAGCCAGCTCAGAATTGCACTCGGAGTTTTCAATTCTTTCGCACCTTCTACTACCTTCCAGTCATTACCTTCCTGGTAGTCCTGTTTAGTCTTCTGTTTGAACTCCAAATCTTCAAATCTTATCTTTCCATAACCCCTTGTACCGGAAGCACCAAGATAGCTATCCTCCAAAAGACACATCCCCTCAAAGAGCTTTTTTAATCTATCGAAGTCCTCTTTTTTCTGGTAAATTGAATAAACCATCTCAAAATCGAATTTTGATCCTGCTGGAACTCTCTCAATAAAACGGGGAGTTGCTGCAGATGTTATCCTGTTAATCCAGTTCTCTCCCTTGATCTCAGTACCGTGAAAAAGATCTTCGTTTTTATCCCATTCTTCTTTGGTCTCTTCTATTGGAACTGCATCTCTCACGATTAAGCGAGTTGGTCCTGCTTTAACTTCCTCTGTTGCCCCTCTACCAAAGATGAGGCATATGGGGCATTTTAAATCATCACATGAGTGCACTTCTCCATTCTCTTTATATTTGTCGGTATTCAATTCAAGAAGTGCCCTTATCTTCCCCTTTAAGGAAGAGCCAGGTATTATAGGGACATTATTTAGTCTATCCAAAATTACCGGGCTATCTGTTCCACCTATCTCCGTAGTCTCAGCAACACCGCCAACGTGCAAGCCTGTCAGGCATACAATCTTTCCTTTAATTAAGATGTTACTCTCAAAATTTAGTCCCATTTTAACTACCTCCATGATAATATTTATGATAGGCTATAATCGCCTCTAAAAACTGAACGAAACGCTTATAATTCTCCTTTTTCTGCTCATCATCACCTTTATCAACCTGTTTCATACAGGCATTTATCAACTTGAAGAATGGATCAGGAACAAGTTTTCTTGCTTTCGCGTACGCCAGGTTTGGTCGCATCATATAAAAGTCTGCTTTAATACCATCCCAACCCTTCTCTTTTAATTTGCGCTCGTTTACCTTTATTTCACTGAAAAACTTCCTCAATTGCGTCGTTTTAAGATCTTTAACTTCCCTTGCCTTTGCGATCTGCTCGGCATAACCACCTTCTTCTGCGATATCTTTCTCATCCAATTGACTCAAGTTCTGCAGATTGCCTATTTTCTGGATTATCTTTTCGATTTCGGTTTCTTGCCTAAAATCATCCCGCCGCTTATTTTGTCTATACATATTCTATCACCTCATCCTCAAACTAACCCAGGATACCGGTATGCGTATCCAGGGCATACATGGTTTGATCTTACTTTCTATATCTTCTCTCTCCTTTTTATCTTTAACGGTTCTCGCTATTTGATATTTCAATAGCGGAACATGACTGTGTTGAGTTATCCTGTTATTCTCAATTTTTCTTATATCTCCTTCAAATTTATCAAAACTTCTTCCCCACATTCTAAGCAGAGAATAGACAAAACCCTTTGATATCATCTTTTTTTCACATAGGTTTTCTAGTATATTTGCAAGCTCAAACAGACTCTTAAACCCTTTCTTTTGATAAGCCTCTAGATCATCCCAACAAACACATTCATTAAACAGAGCAATGCTATTCTTCATTGCTCTATCATTCTTCTCTTTCAAATGGGATTTCGCTAAATCTACGTTGTCGTCAGCAATACTAATTGCACGTCCTACTGGGTATTTCGCCCCACATATAAAGACTCCTCCAGATATATTCAGCGACTCGCTATTGCATGTAAAATCTTTAAAACCATCTCGAATATCCTTTCCAAATTCTATGATTGTATCCCATGGTCCAACCATTAATAAGTCATCGCCGCCAGAATAGACCATGTAGACCTTTGAAATTCTGTTATTTTCAGACTTACAATTGTTGCACAATTCATCTTCAAACTCGAGCCGAATATCATAAACTTTTTCACCAGTCTCTATTTTAATCTCCCGTTTTTTGCCATCTACCTTTTTAGCACAATCGTCACATAGGTTTGCATAAACGCAATGTTTCATAGCGATTTTATTTAAGTACCCACCAAAGAACACATCAAGCATGGAACTCAGCGTAGATATTCTGGAGATAGTTCTATCTTCCCTCGGTAAACCGAATGCAAATATCTTGCCAAGATTATCAACGTCCATCTTTAATATTCCAAGTTTATTAGCTCCTTTACTTAGATCCGCAATGTCACCAAAGTCAAGAGTTAAGCCCCTGTATAAAGGCACTATATTGCCCAAAAATGAAAAAACGAGTGAGACAGGACTTTTCAGACTCTTCAATTGGTTAAAAACATTATCTTTTAGGAAGTCCGTATTATTTAACCGCAGCATGTGGGTCTGTGATATTTGTCCTCCAACCTCTTTCATCTTTCTGGCAATCTTATCTTTCGATTCAACAAAAGAATAACCAACATCAAATTCGATTACATCACAATTACTAAGCCCTGAACCTTCAATCTTCAGGATATACTTCGCTTTTGCGATTGCTCCTCCAATTTCCTTATCTTCCTCACATCTCTCGCAAAAAGTCCCCTTTGATTTCATACCACATACTGCACATACCTTGTTGATGACTTCACCTCTCGGCTTAAAGAGATTAATGGAAAGATCGTTTACAAATTTCTGCCTTTTTGCTCTGTTTGTTTCAACTGATAATCTCTCTTTTAATGTACTGAAGTCTTCAAAGTCTTTAGAGGACGCTTCAATCCAATCTAAAGCAAGAGCTAAAGCGCCATCAAATTTATTTAATAACTGCGTATTTACATCTTTTTTAATCTCTTTTATGTCCGCAATAACATTCTCATTACATGGAGCTAAAATAGTAAAGTGGCCACCACCACACCATAGTATGTTAGTCTGTGGTAGCCCCAGCCGTGATATAATGTGTGTAGCGATTGCATCATTTAGCAAGTTTAGATAAAATGATCTGCCACGAAGTCGCTTTGCCATTCCTTTTCTTGCCTCTTCTGGTGAAGATATCGAATATATAAATTTCTGTATCCCGGAAATATCTCCACCAATAAGGAGAAATTTATTGCTATTTGAAGCTATTTCCTCTTCCTCGCTTAATTCTTCATTTCTCCACCTTTTCTCGAGAGCGCTTAGCAACTTATCAAGATAATTCTCATCCGCCTCATACAAACACGATGCGATCGCACAGCTCGTCTTCAAATGGTCGAACAATGATACGTCTGGGATATTCCGGTATACCGCCGAGGGCACACACCACGTGTACTTCTGAAGCAGATTGTATAATGTATTGAAATACGCATCAAAGTCGGTTATTACTTTGATTTGCTCTACTTCCTTCAAAAATTCGCCCCATAACACAATATAATCCTTCTGTAACCGGTACTCACCTTTACCTTCTAGCGGCTTTGGAAATATTACCTCCTTTTTCAATTCCAGTTTCTTGATTGGATAATACCATGCTGGAGGGAGATCGCCTTTTCCAATATCAATCTCGCAAAAGATAGCCTTTAACGGTGTCCCCTTTCGCTCGCCTTTTTCTTCTTCCTCTGTTAATCCTCGTCTCTCCCCCGATGAGAGCCAATCTGCACATATTATCGTCTTTACAGCTCTGTATTCCTCGGTGCTACGCACTTTTGGTTCATGATGCAGAGCTACGATCCCCGCTGCTCCTTGCCATTGTTCCGGAACATATTCCCGGATAAAACGGCTACTTAACTCAGCGTGTTTTCCTCTTTCACCAGTGCCTTGCCAGAATTTGCCGATGTCATGCAACAACGCCGCAAGTTGAATTATCTTTTCTTCCATTTAGGATATAGCTAATACATAAGCACATTCCTGATATATAAATCTTTCTATCGCTTTTCTCTTCTTGCGGACAAAATTACTAACGCAAAACAATCACCCAATTTTCCCTATCCACGCCTTTCTCACTTCTTCCAACGCAATATCCACCAATTGTTTACCACCATCACGCATAAGAACTCTTTTTTCTCCTATCGCCTTGCCTATGTTGGCTATACAAATCCCGCGCGTATTCATCAACTCCTCAAACCTTCCTGCATCTTCTCCCCACACCTCCACTATCCACCGCGAATTAGATTCCGAGAACAACTTATAATCGCTTCTCAGTTCAGGATTTACATCTGCAATATCAATTGAAGCGCCAATATCCCCCCCTATCAACATCTCGCATACTGAAACGGCAAGACCACCCTCCGAAGGGTCATGGCAACTCGCGATCAACCCTGCCTTCATCGCTTCCCTTAACGCTTCCATACTCCTTATCAGCATCTCCGGGTCTGTTCTCGGCACAACCCCTCCTTCTACACTCCGTAACTTATAATACTCACTCCCGCCCAACTCCTCTTTCGTTTCTCCTATCACATACAGGCAATTCGACACGTCCTTTACGTCCACAGTAACGCATTCTCTTACGTCTTCGCATAGCCCAATACCCAGAATAGTAGGCGTAGGTGGAATAGCTTCATTCATAGCTGCGGATTCGTTATAAAAACTCACATTGCCACTCACAAACGGTATCCCGAGTGAAGAAGCCATATACCCGAGACCGCGACAGCATTCATAGAACTCGCCCATCCGGTCAGGCTTCTCCGGATTGCCGAAATTCAAGCAATCCGCAAATGAATGCGCCACCGCACCCACAGCAGTCAAATTACGGCATACTTCATCTATCGCGCTTGCCGCACCCCAGAACGGATTTAGTTCGCAATACGATGGGTTTACATCCGCGGTAATGGCAAGTCCCTTATATGAGCCCTCCAGTGGCTTTATCACTGTGGCATCGCCGTGCGTCTCTTTGCCTTTTAACCCTTGCAGTGGCTTTATTACAGTAGCAGCACGTACTTCATGGTCGTATTGTCTTATCACCGCTTCTCTGGAGCTGATATTGGGCGATGCCAGCAGCAATTTCAATGTTCCGTTGTAGTCTGTCGGCTCTTCTACGGACAGTTCTGCTGTCACCTCTAATCTTCTTACTGCACCTGGACGCTCATAAACCGGACAGGCGACCAGGAACCCGGTATCCAGCTCGAATATCTGCTCATCCTGGAAATATACCCTTACCTGCGTATCGTTTTTGGTCAAACTTTCTTTAAAAGTTTGTTGCGTAGCGTTTTTGGTCAAACTTTTTCTAAAAGTTTGTTGCGTAGCGTTTTTGATCAAACTTTTTCTAAAAGTTTGTCCGATAGTCACAGCATCCACATCCCATTTATCAAATATCTCCCGCAAAGCGTCCACATTCTCGGGCTGCACTGCGATTAGAAACCGTTCTTGCGATTCTGATACCCATATTTCCCATGCGTTAAGACCCGCTTCTTTCAATTTCACCTGCTCCAGCTGGATGTTCGCACTGCATCCCCCGGCGTGACACATCTCGTTTACCGCACACGATAACCCGCCACCTCCAAGGTCTTTCATACCGCTTATTAAGCCCTGGTCGTTACATTCGAGTATCGCATGCATTAGCGGTTCCTTCGTTATCGGGTCACCAACCTGAACGGCACTCCGCGACTCCTCGTCCCCTGTTAACTCCACAGACGCGAAAGTAACGCCATGTATGCCATCCCGACCGGTTTTTCCACCGACCAGCACAAACACCTCACCGGGCTTTGCTCGGCTTCTGCTCAGGTTGTCTTTTCTCATTATCCCCACACAGCCCACGTTCACCACGCAATTGCCCACGTACCTCTCATGGAAATAAATCATACCCGCACACGTTGGTATGCCTATCCGGTTTCCGTAGTCGCTTATCCCGGCTACGACGCCGTTAAACAGGTGTCTCGGATGGTTCACACCTTCAGGCACGTCACGATAATCCTGCGGACCAAAGAACAGCGGGTCAATTAATGCGACCGGCTGTGCACCCATACATACTACGTCACGGACAATGCCGCCTATCCCGGTTGCGGCACCACCATAGGGTTCGACTGCCGAAGGATGGTTGTGGCTCTCAAACGCCACAACATAAGCGTGCTCATTGTCAAATTCCACTACGCCTGCATCTTCTGCGATCACCAGTATATTCTGTGGCGCCTTTATGTCAAAGATGAACGCTTTCAATATCGGCTTCGAGCTCTTATAACCGCAATGCTCCGACCACGATTGCGCAATGCTCTGGAGCTCTATATCAGTTGGCTCCCGGCTTTTTGCTATGAAATAGCGTTTTAGCCTTTGCATCTCCTCTATATTTAGCGCGAGTCCCATACACGCACTTATACGCTTCAATTCGGCATCGTCCGCATCCCGTATTCGTACTTCTAACCGCTTCATTGTTCCGCAACACTTTACCAGCCTCGCACCTGTAACAACTCCTCCTCTTTCAGAACACTTACTTCTATACCTTTCATCGGTATCCCCAACCCTTTAGAAATCGCTGCCAGTTTCTTCGGGTCATCGTAATTGTTCACTGCCTCTACAATAGCAGACGCCATCTTCTCCGGCTCTTCCGACTTGAAAACACCGGAACCGACAAATACTCCGTCTGCTCCAAGCCGCATCATGAGCGCAGCATCAGCAGGTGTTGCGATACCACCAGCTGCGAAATTAACGACTGGCAACCGCTGCAACGCCGCGGTCTCTCGTACCAGTTCTACCGACACTTTCAGCTCTTTCGCAACGTCTCTCTGTTCCTCTTCATTCTTGCCCTTCAGCGACCTTATCTCGCCCATAATTAGTTTCATGTGCCGAACCGCTTCCTTTACGTCACCAGTACCCGCTTCGCCTTTCGTCCTTATCATTGCCGCACCCTCTTCTATACGCCGCAACGCCTCGCCCAACTCGCGTGCTCCACAAACAAAAGGCACGGTAAATCCCCGTTTATCCACGTGGTGCGTATCCACAGGCGTTAGTACCTCTGATTCATCCACCATATCCACGCCCAGCGCTTCCAGAATCTCCGCCTCTATAAAATGGCCTATACGGCATTTCGCCATCACGGGTATTGTAACAGTATCTATAATCTCAGAGATGACTGCGGGGTCTGCCATCCTGGCTACACCTCCTGCTTTCCTTATATCCGCCGGAACCGCATGCAATGCCATAACTGCAATAGCACCTGCTTCCTCGGCTATTTCCGCCTGTTCCGCACTCGTAACGTCCATTATCACGCCGCCCTTTTGCATCGAAGCGAAACCACGCTTCAAAAGCTCTGTACCATGCCTGAGCGCTCCCAGTTCTATCCCTATATCCTTCCCCATCTTCGTCTCCATCTCCTCATCCATGCTGAACGTAATTAAAAATCTTTAGTTTTAAAAAAACCTGTATCTTTTTAATAATAGATGCGCGTTATTATAACTGCACCGAGCAGGTTACACTTCGCGCTTATAGACCTGAACGGCGAGCTTGGGCGTGTAGATGGCGGGATAGGAGTGGCATTGAAAGAGCCCGCGTTGTGCATAGAAGTATCGGTGGTGGGTAATCCGGTAGAGGATAATCCGGAAGAAGTTGCTCCTGTTATTGAACGGCTGAGCAGCATAATAAAGCCAGCACAAAGGCGGAATTACCGTGTGAAGATATTAAAGAGGTTACCATCACATGTGGGCATGGGCTCACGGACTCAATTGTCATTGAGTGTGGCAAAAGCGATTAGCGTGCTGGAGAGAAGGCATGATAGTGCAGCGGAACTGGCGAAACTGGTAGGCAGAGGTGGAACGTCCGGTATCGGCACGGCTGCTTTTGAACACGGGGGTTTCATCTTAGATGGGGGGCATCGGTTTCAAAAGACCGGGGACACTAATGCGATAGAGCCCGGAGCGGCAAAAGCGGGTTTTATGCCCTCTTCTGCGTCTACGGTTGCTCCACCACCGGTACTCTTTCAGCATCCGCTACCCGAAGATTGGTTCTTTGTCGTGGCGATACCCGGTGTGAAACGGGGTGCACATGGCGCTGAAGAGATAGATATTTTCAAACGGTATTGCCCGATAGAACGTAGCGAAGTGGAGAAGATATGCCGGATTGTACTGATGCGGATTCTGCCTTCTGTGGTTGAAAACGACATAACTACTTTTGCTGAAAGTTTAACCCTGTTACAGGAGATAGGGTTCAAACGTATAGAGACCGAACTTCAGGATGATATAATAAAGGCGCTTTTCCGGTTCTTCGATGGTCATGCGTTGGGCTACGGTATGTCCTCTTTTGGACCCGGCACGTATGCCGTAGTAGAGGGTGCGAAAAGGGCGAAGGCACTCGCGGATTCGACTTCTGACTTCTTTCGCGAGCGACATATGCAGGCTCTGGTGTATTATTCAAATGCGAATAGTAGTGGTTGTGGTTGCGAAGTGATGTATTGAAGTGAAGTATTAAATCCGAATAAGGTTAAGAGAAGATGAAAATAGGGGTTTATATCTGTCATTGCGGCACGAACATAGCAGCTACGGTGGATGTGGAAGCGGTAGCGGAGTTTGCAAAGGACCTCCTTGGCGTTGTTATATCGCGAGCTTACGTTTATATGTGCTCCGAGCCCGGACAGGAGCTGATAAAGAAGGACATCCGGGAAGCGAAGCTGGACCGGGTGGTCGTGGCTTCCTGTTCACCCCGCATGCACGAAGTTACTTTCAGAAAGGCATGTGAGGAAGCGGGCTTGAATGCGTACTGCATGGAAATGGCAAATATAAGGGAGCAGTGCAGTTGGGTTCATTCTGATCGAGAAGGTGCAACAGAGAAGGCGAAGGAACTGGTGGCGAGTGCAGTTGCAAAAGCATCTTTATTAGAGCCTTTGGAGCCGATGCGTGTGGGCGTGACGCCTTCTGTGCTGGTAATAGGTGGCGGGATAGCCGGGATTCAATGTTCGCTGGACATTGCAGATGCGGGATTTCTGGTGTATTTAGTAGAGCGAGAACCTACCATCGGAGGGCACATGGCACAGCTTGATAAAACTTTCCCCACCCTGGATTGTTCAGCTTGCGTGCTCACACCGAAGATGGTGGATGTAGCTCGCCATGAGAACATCAAGCTGATTACTTACGCGGAAGTAGCGAGCGTAGAGGGCTATGTGGGGAATTTCCGGGTGACGGTAAAGAAGAAGCCCCGTTACGTGGACGAGGATAAATGCACGGGCTGCGGCGAATGTGCAAATGTATGCCCGGTTAAAGAGTTCATTCCTGACGAGTTCGAGCTGGGGTTATCAAAGAGGGGCGCGGTGTACATTCCTTTTCCTCAAGCTATTCCTATGGTGTACACGATTGATAAAATACCGGGGGTGCCACCGTGTAGATTGGGCTGTCCTGCGAACGTAAACGTGCAGGGTTATGTTGCGCTAATATCTCAGGGCAGATACAGAGAAGCAGTTGAGTTGATACGGGTAGTGAATCCACTACCCGCAATTTGTGGCTATGTATGCCCGCATCCATGCGAGGACGTATGCAATCGGGGTAAGATAGACGAGCCGATTGCTATTATGGCGTTGAAACGATTTGCAACAGATAACATAGATTACGAAGAGGAGGCAGAAGAAGAAGATGCGATTACGGTAGATAAAGAAGAGCGAATCGCCATTATTGGTGCAGGTCCCGCGGGTCTAACAGCAGCTTATTATCTTGCGAAGCTGGGCTACCCGGTGCGGATATTTGATAAGTTACCGGTACCTGGCGGCATGCTCGCTGCCGGAATACCGGAATACCGGTTGCCACGTGATATCTTGAATAAGGAGATAGCCTACATCAAGCGAGTTGGGCGTATAGAGATAGATACCGGCGTAGAGATAGACAGAGCGTGGTTTGAGCAACTTAGAAGGGACTACAATGCTATCTTCGTCGCCGTAGGTATGGATAAGAGCAGAGCACTCGGTGTTGAAGGTGAGAGTTTGCGTGGAGTTGTTCATGGCGTTGCGTTCCTCCGTGAACTGAATCTTGGTAAAGGAGCGAAAATAGGCAAGAAAGTGGTGGTGATAGGCGGCGGAAACGTAGCGATAGATGCTGCAAGATGTGCATTACGATTGGGCTCTGACGTGACCATTGTGTATAGAAGGTCACGAGAGGAGATGCCGGCAATAGACGAAGAGATAACCGATGCAGAAGAGGAAGGCGTGAAGATTGCATATTTAACGAATCCGGGTAGAGTTATTGGCGATGGGGAAGTGCGAGGTCTTGAATGTATAAGGATGGAATTAGGAGCGCCAGATGACTCTGGTAGACGGCGACCCATACCGGTTGAAGGTTCGGAATTTGTAATGGACGTGGATACAGTAATACTGGCAATAGGGCAGTACCCGGACTTCAGATTCCTTGACGGAAGCGGTATAGAAATAGCAGGAAACAGGATTAAAGTGGCTGAAGATGGTAAAACTAATATAGAAGGTGTATTTGCAGGTGGTGATGCCGTAACGGGTCCTGCAACCGTGATAGATGCGGTAGCAGGCGGTAAACGAGCCGCAGAGGCTATTGATGCGTACCTGCGGGGAGCAGCAGAAGTAGAATCAGAATCCGAATCAGAGACAGAGACAGAAGTAGAAGAGAGGAATAAGAAAGAGATAGGACTGGAAGAGGTAGAAGCGCGGTTACCTGCGTTAGAGAAGGAAGAGAGGAAGCGAATGCCAAAACTTACGATTGAACGAAGAAGGCGTAGTTTTGATACGGTTGAACTCGGATTCATGGAGGAGACGGCAATAGAAGAGGCAAAAAGATGCTTGTGCTGTGGCATTTGTGCCGGTTGTCGCCTCTGTGAGACGGTATGCGAGGCAGAAGCGATAAACCACGATATGAAAGAAGAGTTGTTAGAGATAGAAGTAGGAACGATAGTAGTGGCAACGGGTTATGATTTATTCGACCCTGCTTTAGAGCCGAATTACGGGTATGAACATGACGAGGTAATAACGGGATTGGAATTTGAAAGACTTTGTAACGCTTCAGGTCCGACCGGTGGGACGATAGAAATAAATGGAAAGGAGCCGAAAGAAGTGGTTTTCATCTCTTGCGTAGGGTCGAGAGAGAAGGAGGTGGAAGGAGGAAAAGGGAATGAATATTGCTCCAGGGTCTGCTGCATGTACATTGCGAAACAGGCGCACCTGGTGAGAGAGCATATTCCTGATGCAAATGTAACGGTCTTCTATACAGATGTCCGAGCTTTTGGTAAGGGATTTGAGGAGTTCTACTGGCGGGTAAAGGAAGAAGGCGTGAATTACATAAGAAGAGAATTGACTGACGAGCTAAAAGTGGAGAAGGATGAAAAAGGGAGATTGAAAGTGAAAACGGTAAGCGAAGTTAGCCTCGTAGAGAAGGAGACGGACCTCGTCGTGCTCGCAACCGGGATTGTTCCCCGGAATGATGTCCTTGACCTTGCAAGGAAGTTGAAGATAACGCAAAGTGGTGATAGATTCTTCATGGAGGCGCATCCAAAACTTCGCCCGATAGATACGCTTACCGATGGTATTTTCATCGCAGGCTGCTGCCAATCACCGAAGGATATTCCTGATAGCGTTGCTCAGGCGTCGGCAGCGGCATCACGGGCATGTAGCATTCTATCAAGTGATTATGTAGCGGTAGAGCCGATAATTGCAGAAGTGTACGAAGCGGTTTGTATAGGCTGTGGTGCCTGCGAAGAAGTTTGTCCGTTCGGAGCAATAGAGTTAAAAGAAGAGGCGGAGCAGTGTGAGGAGATCATGCTCAGAACGAGGAAATCGTATGTTAACCCTATACTCTGTAAGGGCTGTGGTGCATGCATTCCCGAATGTCCCGTCGGTGCGATGGCACAGAAGCAATTCACGTCTGCACAGATCGAGGCGATGCTGATGGCTTCTAAAGCAAACTAAACATATACATTTTATATACGTACGATGATCCACACGGAAAACCTGAGCAAAACATACCGGATGGGCGCGGTAGAAGTACATGCACTACGAGACGTGAACTTAGAGATAAAAGACGGTGAGTTCATTGCTATAATCGGACCCTCAGGCTCGGGCAAATCCACACTGCTCAATATGATTGGCTGTCTGGATAAGCCAACAAGTGGTGCCGTTTTTATAGACGGTACAGACACTGCTTTGCTTAGTGAAAACGCGCTTGCAGAGATAAGGAGGGAGAAAATAGGATTCATATTCCAGCAGTTTAATCTTATCCATACCTTAAATGCGTTAGAAAACGTTGCGCTTCCCATGTTCTTCACAGGTGTAGGGCGAGAAGCACGGTTAGAGAAAGCGGAGGTGCTGCTTGTAAAAGTCGGACTTGGAGACCGGATACACCATAAACCGTCAGAGCTGAGCGGTGGTGAGCAGCAGCGGGTGGCAATTGCTCGGGCTCTTGCAAACGACCCGAGCGTCATCATCGGTGATGAGCCCACAGGGAACGTGGATACAGAAGCGGGAACTGCAATAATGAACATCTTAGAAGGCTTGAATCGCGAAGGACGGACGATCATCGTGGTGACGCACGATATTGAGATTGCAGCACGTGCAGGCAGAACAAAGAGGATGCGAGATGGTAAAGTACTCGACTGATTGATTACTATAGTATTTCCGAAAAATAACCACAAGATTACACATCGTGGGCTCTGCCCACGTCCACAGGAAACCCTACGGGTTTCTTCTAAAACCCTGAAAGGGTTTGTTTCACGAGAAAAATCTTAGATTTCTTGTCTT
>JBAQFZ010000117.1:0-11101 GCA_049287525.1 Halobacteriota archaeon
GTGCTTGTTCTTTGCATGGTTCAACCTCGTAAAGCCTCACAATGCACTAAAAATCGAAATTGCGGATAGTAGACGGCGTTGGAAACAAAGAACACCCGCAATGGCTGCTAACCTCACCGACCACATCTGGACATTAGAAGAGTTGTTCATGTTTAAATCACCCCCGTAACAAGTGAATATCTGGAAAATGCAGGGGGTCTGTTTAGCGTAAGCTTTCTTATTTTTTCCCGTTTGCGAGAACATACGCGTGCATTTTATATTGTTCATGTGGCATTATATATATCTGTGTAGCATACTCAGCCACAACTCATCTTTAAAAGGGGGACACGACCAAATAAATTTTAGCTCCAAAATGCACAACCCAACCCAAAACGTGGGGAGAGCAAATATAGGCGTAGTCCTGACCGACCCGGACGATTGGACTGCAAAAGCCTTCCTGAAGAACATCCGCAAAAGAGGTGCGAATGCCATACCGATTACTCTCTCAACTTTAAGCGCTTCCATCTCCGCTTCTGCTGTTTCTATCTTCGGTGTAGGTGCAGGTGTAGATTTAAAAGAGTTAGAACTCGATGCCATCTTAGTCAGAGACGTTGGCATCAGCTTCGCTCTGGAAGAGATTTCGTTCAAATTCGACCTGCTGCGTCAGTTTGAAACAGTCCCGGTTTTGAACTCCACCACGGCAATCCAGAACGCAGCGAACAAGTTCTTATCGTTTTATCTATTCAAACAGGCACACCTACCCATTCCAGGCACCGTAGTCACTTCCAATTTAGAAGTTGCCGGGCGAACACTTGCTGATTTTGGAACCGCCATAGCAAAACCAATCTTCGGCAGCCAGGGCAAAGGGATATCCAAACTTGAAAGCACTCAGCCAGACCTGGAATCAACACTCGTGGATATACTGAAAGAACGAGGCGTGCTATATCTACAAAAGTTCGTGCAAAACCCCGGACGGGACATAAGGGTCTTTGTAGTGGGCAAAGAAGCTCCTGGTGCTATCTACCGTATTTCGCAAGCAGGCTCATTCGTCAGTAATTTGAGTCAGGGCGGAACGCCACTCACGTGTGACTTAACAGAAGAGATGCAAGAGCTCGCACTACACGCGGCAAAGGCGATAGGTGCGGATTTCGCCGGTGTTGACCTGATAGAAAGCGAAGATGGCTTAGTTTTGCTTGAAGTTAATGCCACGCCTTCAGGAAAAGGTATAAACCTCGCTTGCGGTATTGACGTCACCGAAAGCATAATTGACCTCATGTTTAGCCGTATTTAGAATAGCCGAAATAGTTACTGAAGAAGTAGCCAAGGCCATCAAAGAACCGTATCTCTTCAGCCTTTAAAATTTTATAGCCCCGTTCTATTGATTCTGATACGTGTTTACCCAAACTGCATGATTCTAACTCGCTATTCAGTAAACTGACCACGTCGGTATATTTCCGCTTTACTTCCACGACATACCTGCCGTCCTCGATGAGGAGAGGCTGCGAATACTTGCTTTTAAACTGCTCCGAATGCACTTTCGAGGTAACCGGAGGACCTATATGCTTCTTTAGCCGGGGCAGCGTCCAGACGAGCAGCTCGAAGACCAGAATTGCTGTCCCGCCTTCTACGGTCACATCGCTGCGGTAAACCCTGAACTCACTCCGTTCTATCAATTTTCTGACTGATGCTTCTGCTTTTCGTAACTGTGGAAATAAAATGTCCTCTACCACATCAGGCGCCTCAAACATGACCACTATGAACTCCGTGCCTCGTTCCTTCACGAGTCGCATAAAGTCTGCCTCAGTCATCGGCTCTTCCTCCTGCGGGGCGAAGAATTTCGGGTCAGGCTGAGCCAGGAACTCCCGCGCCGCATCTATCAGCTTGCAAAAGGAGTCCAGAGATACCGAAGCCGCCACATTACGCTTCGGGTCCACCGGGTCTATCACAATAAGCGGGTCATCACCCTGGTATTTACCATGCCGTTCAAGGTCTATTCTTTCACCGTATCTCCACTGCGATACACTGCTCAATAGCTCTACGAAAGAGGAATAGTTCAGGATGAGCAGCTCGCAGAGATAGCCGGAGAAGCCTTTCCGTCCCAGTGCCGAGCCATAAATCTCATGGCACTTCGTGAATTGCTTTAGCAGTAGCACCTCATCTTCAAGCCCTGATAATCGCCGCACTACGTATTCATTATGAAACGGAGTCCTGTCCACGGCGGTTTTTAATAATGATGCTCTCTTTACCGCGAAACAGGGCACCAGGTCCGCTTCGTGCTCCGTTCCCGCAACGTAAACGTAAGCATGAATATAAGGGTGCGCGGCATATCTCTCTTCATATCTGTCTGAAACGCTTTTTGCTAAGGCAAGTCCTTTCTCTTTTAAATCCTCTTCTGACATATCTTCTGGAAACATAATAAATATGTCTATATCAGCATCGCCACGCACCCATGTATTTCTTGCGGTTGAGCCTACCGAGATGGTACGAGCTTCTATACCCATCTCAGATGCTTTATTGTTTAGATTAGCGATTATAATATCTGTTACGGCTTTTACTCCCGCGCGTTCCTCGTCTCTGGGTCGTATTCCTTCGAGAACCGCTTTACATATCCTGTTTATCTCTCTTCTCTCGTTTACCATCGCCCGTGAAAAAATACCTGATACCTATCTATAAGTCACCCAACAGGTATTAGAGCTAGTTAGGAGCTGAAAATATTTAAATAGTATGGTATGATGATGATTAAAGGATATTCATCATCAAATCAGAAGAGACGGGGTACTTAGAGGGATGAGTTGTTGTGACATCTACAATCCCGTAATATCTCTTCCGCATTGCCCCGCACAAATTCTTTGACGACTTCTAACTCAGGACAGGTCCCAAATTTCTCTTCGGTACGGTTTATTACGGCTTCAGGGGTCAACGCAGGTGCCATTTTTACGTAATCCAGCACGTAGTGTAAGTACCATGCTATTACATAGTCGCGGCTTTTTCTAAACCGCAAAAATTCTATCTGAAGATATTTGGGTATTTTCATTATCAATTTGAAATCACGGACTTTTAGCAGTTGTAATAAAATTTCTACTCCGTCACGCTCGCAGAACGCCATAAACTCATGGCTCTGTTCGGGGAAGTCGCTCAGATGATTCACGAAGTTTGTCACTTCGCAGCTCAGCCCCATCTTCGCCACCGCCCATTTGTCATGTATCTCCCACGTGGGCATAATAGTCTTCGATTTAACCTTGTATAATAAAAGATGTGTGGTTGTTTTTATCGGGACATGTTTTAAGCTTTTTCATAATGTAAGCCATCGCGTTTAATATTGACCATCATCGGCGAATAGTCTCGACAGCGAAAGTGGAGGTGTCATGGTCGGTTCCAACATTGACCCATATCCTTTATTTTGTCCCTGATCATACATGCCATAAGGGTTTCCTTTTCCAATAGCCTAAATCATGAAGAATCTCGGCTACCATGCGGTGGCTCGTCTGATGTCCCATCCCATTTTAACCAATATCTTCCGCTTCGGCTGCTGCGCCGGGGCGACACAACCGCTCATCAAGGCACCCGCTTAATGCTGGATTTCGGAACCAGGATGGGGTTTGCCTTGGAGTTCTTTTCGGAGTTTTTGGATGTTCGATCTAACACGGAGTTAAAGGATAAACACACCATGGGTGTCCTTCCCGTAATCCCCGGGATATATCGTAAAAATTTAATCTGTCCAAACGGCGTGGAGGACCTTTCAAACGACACATACCACCGGGTAATCTCTTCATATTCGGAGCTGCTTTAAGTTCAAGGACTTATTACTTATGAGGACTACCGTCAAGAGCACGGTCGAGGTTACGTTGAGGGGATATTACTCACCCACGCTCATATGGATCACTCAGGAGACATAGGGTTTCTTCATTCGTCCATTCCACTAAACATGTTTCCTCTTAGCCAAACACGCCCAAGTGGTGGTTCGTCCCTCTGCAATTTCCCTACTTTATTCAGGATATGGCTATTTGCTCTTAAATCAGCAATTCTACCCTTACTGAGTGGTTTTTTGGGTTTATTGATGATTCTTCCGGCGGCATCACGCCAAAAAACCTATTGCATCGTACAATCGTTCTGCAAACTAAACTTTTTAAAAAAGTTTAATCAAAAACGCTTCGCAGTCCTCGGAATATTCCATCGATAACATTTTCCCTCTGTCTGCTTTCTGAAAAGGAGCTTGTGCTCATCGAACCACCGTGGATTGATCTCTCTTACATATTTAGAAATTTCTTTCAGCACATCAGAGAATTTTTCTATTGCTCTCGAGATTACGGGATTCCTCGTAAGCTTTTTTTTTTTCACATTTTCATCCAATATCTCCCACGAAATCTCTCCACCTGCTAACTGAAAAAAGCTGATCCCGGCTTTTATATCCCCTTAGATCGGATGGTCTGAGAGTGTGAATATCCTGTCTAAATCGGCGGAGGACGCAATAGCCATCTCTTTCAACCTCTTTTTGATGAAATACCATCTTACTTCCAGTTCTTTAGCAAGTATTGCTATATCGGTCCCATAGTATCCACCTTGTTCCTTTTCCTTCTCTTTTAGATAGTATTATAGAACATGCTCCCGCTTTATTTTCATGAAGAGAAGGATTGGATCAATAAACTATAAATCGTCTCCAATACAATCTGGACATAAAAGTTGTAAACCTGGAACTATTATCGGATCTCCTATGGGGGAATGCAATCACAGATTCTTCCTTAACGGCAGGGTTGCGAAAGAGTTTATAAAGCTGTTTGAAGCTATTTTGAGACGATTAGATTAAACCCGCTTTGAAACATAATTCGCTTTCCTTTTCCCTTTCTTCCCTTTTTCTCCATCCTCCACTCTGTCAGCTTTTCGTTCAGCAAATGCGGATCCACAAATGCGAAATCAGTCCATGCCTGGGAGAACAGAGGTATCTCATCGGTAGAAAAGGCGGGAATGCCATATTCCATGAACTTCTGGGTAGCGAAATGCGACATCTCTTTACCATATATTACGGCAGCAACGCCCTTATTCGCCAGTAATTCCGCAGTAGCCGCTCCCCCACCACTACCATCCTCTAAAAGCACAATATCACCATTTTTAAACCCATATTTCTGATCTATCTCTAAGATTGCATCTCGATTGAATGCGTGTATTACTTTTATTCTTCTACCCTTCTTCACAGCTCTTAATCCCTTTAACTCTTCTATGACCCTCTTTAATTTCGCATTCTCTTCTTCCATATCTCTCAATTCCTCTCGCAGCCTTTTTATCTCGCTATCTCGCTCTCTTATCCCTTCCGCTTCTTCTAACTCCCGTCTTCGTGCAGACTTGATAAACTCGAGCTTCGCATGTAACTGCTCTATTTCGAGCTCTTTTTCTGCTAATTGGGCATTTGAAGCCAACAAGGACTCTTTCATTGCCCTTATCAGCTCGCTTTTGCCCGCTATGCGTACGCGCAATCTGATCCTTTCTGCGGTTGTTGCTTTATCCCCTGCTTCGTCTCCTTTTACCTTTTTGTCGCGCTCGTCCCCCGTGTCTTCTTCTTTCGCACTCTCACTTATTAGCCGGTTAATCGCGGCAGTTATGGATACGCCTTTGATTACCAGTGCCTTCACTTCTTCTACATCCACGCCCGGTGGTGTCTTCTTCTGCACCTGCGAGAATTTCTTCTTATATCGCCGGAAGGCATTAACGCAAGCGGCTAAGGCATCCCTCTCGTGCACGTTCTTATACGCGTAGCCCGCGCCTTTCGTGAGTGAACGCTTCTCCTCTATGGTCAGACAATTATTCAACTCGTGGACGTGGGACGAGAAGATTGTGCTTACCTTCTCTACCATTGAGGGTGTAGGCGTAACGTCAGAAGCGACTACCAGTGGCTTTCCTCGCGATATGATCAGTCTGATCATATCGGATACTGAATAATTTTTCGCACTGAACACATCTATGGGGTTCCCGTTAAGGTCGAGCATAGCTACTCCTACCGTAGTGCCGGGGTCAATGCCCACGATGGTGTATTTTCGCCTATCTGATGTAGAAGATGCCATCTATTACATCTTTATCCATCACAGGTATATAAAATAAATATATTTATTTTCGTATGGCGTAGTGATATATGGGCACACTGCTGAAAAAATAGTAAATTATTTATAATGTAAATATGGATAAAGCATGTAGTAAAAGGTAAATCAATAAAGGAGGTATGTTATGGGAACCTTATATGAAGACTTGGTTGATTATGGGGGCGAAGTTTTTGGTAGAGAGCACATAGAAACGCTCAGGGAGTGCGTTCAATGCGGTAAGTGCACAGGGGGCTGTCCCTCTGGGAGGAACACGGCGTTAAGGACGAGGAAATTAATGCAGATGGCACTGGTGGATTTGCGTGAGGAGATTTTTAACGCTCCGGAACTGTGGTTCTGCTCAACTTGTTACACCTGTTATGAGCGATGTCCGAAAGGTGTAAAAGTGACGGATATAATAAGAACGATAAGGAACTTAGCAGCGAAAGAGGGGCACATGTCGGTTCCACACAGGATGATTGGCGTTTACGTGCTGAAAACCGGTCATGCCGTGCCGATAGGTCCAGACCAGATGAAGTTGCGAGAGGCGGTAGGTCTCGAGTCGCAGCCGCCGACCACGCAGAAATACAAAGAGCAACTGGAGCAGGTGCAGACAATATTCAAAACGACTGGATACGATGCGATGATTGATTTTGATTGGGATACGATGAATTTAAAAGGGATGGATAAAGGAGGTAAGAAATAAGAAATGAGCGAAGAATCGAAGACATACGCTTATTTTCTCGGCTGTATCACACCGAACAGGTATCCGGGGATAGAAGCGGCGACGAAGAAGATACTAAAAGAGTTTGGGATAGCGACGAAGGAGATGCTGGGCGCTTCCTGCTGCCCGGCACCCGGCGTTTTTGGCTCTTTTGACATGCATACGTGGCTGCCGGTGGCAGCGCGGAATCTCGCTATTGCGGAGGAGATGGACCTGGAGATCGTGGTGACGTGCAATGGTTGTTACGGGTCACTTCAGGAAGCCGACCATTTACTAAAAGGGAATCCTAAGCTAAAAGAGAAAACAAACGAAATATTAAGCAAATTTGGTAGAGAATTTAAAGGTACTACAAAGGTAAACCATTCAATCGTGGTACTTCACGACGTTGTTGGCCTGGACCGGCTGAAGGAGAAGATAACGAAACCGATGGACGATGTGAACGTAGCGGTGCATTACGGCTGCCATTTCCTCAAACCACGCGAGGTAAGAGGGCACGGTTCTTCAGAGACGCCGTATATCTTAGAGGACCTTATGCACGTGACAGGAGCGAAGACGCCGGAATACAAGGATAAATTAATGTGTTGTGGTGCAGGCGGTGGAAACCGAACTGCCGACTCAGTTCAATCTCTGGAATGGACGCGACAGAAACTGGTGAGTGCGATAGAAGCGGGATGTGATTGTATGGTTCATCCCTGTGCATTCTGCCATTTGCAGCTTGACCGTGGGCAAGCAGAGATGGAGAGTGCTTATGGTATATTCTTCAATTTCCCCATCCTCTTCACCACGCAGTTCCTCGGGCTCGCAATGGGACTCGGTGAGAAAGAATTGGGATTGGACGCACAAACAACTAAGATGCCGCAGAAGTTACTGAAATAGGAAAGGGGGAGAAAAATAAAAATCCTTTTTTATATTTCTTTTTCTCCTTATGCTACCATAGCTTTGTAGGTCTTGGGAGGAGAGCTTTGAACTGACTTTTCTTCTGCCTCAGAGCACGCAGATCCTTCTCCTTTTCTGTTATTTTATTTATTATTTCGTTTTTCTGCGCCTCTTCCGATGCCGCTTTGAGTTCTCCCACTAGATTTCCTATTTCCTTCGTCACTGCCACTATCTCCTCATCCTTCTCCTTTATTAGTTCATCTGGTACTACACCCATTTTATCACCTCTATCCTATCTATATTTAGTACAGGATTGGACATCTATTTATATTTTTCTATTTTTTACCGCTATCCTTTCAATACGATCTCTATATGAACGTCTTTGGGTATGGGTATACGCATAAGTTGCCGCAGCGCTCTCTCATCCGCTTCCAGGTCTATCAGCCTTTTGTGTATGCGCATTTCCCAATGGTCCCACGTGGGTGAGCCTTCACCATCAGGACTTTTCCTGCATGGAACCACCAGCTTCTTGGTAGGAAGAGGAATAGGCCCCGACATTCTAACACCCGTGGTCTCTGCTATCTTCTTCACCGCCTGACAAATACCATCCAGCTGTTCATGGTCCACACTCGATAGCTTTATTCGTGCTTTTTGGTTCATTACCTCTTCCTTTTCTCCTTAGTCTGTTACTCTGTTTTTATCTCCTTACTGACTGAATGACTGACTACGACTTCGGCTTTATCTCTATTACCATGCCTGCGGCAACTGTCTGTCCCATGTCGCGCACTGCGAACCGACCCAACTGTGGTATCTCTTTTACACGCTCGATAACCAGAGGTCGCGTTGGCTTTACTTTTATTATAGCGGCATCGCCTACTTTTATGTAATCCGGATTCTCTTCCAGCGTTGCCCCGGTCTTCGGGTCTAACTTCTTCGATATTTCTGTTATCGTGGATGCGACCTGAGCGGTATGGCAGTGGAAAACCGGAGTATAGCCGATAGTAATCGCGCTGGGATGCTGAAGAACCACTATCTGTGCTGTAAACTCCTCTGCAACCGTAGGTGGCGTGTCCACATGACCGCAAACATCCCCTCGCCTTATGTCATTCCTGCTTATCCCCCGCACATTCCAGCCGATATTATCTCCTGGTATCGCTTCCGGTATCTCTTCATGGTGCATCTCTATTGATTTCACCTCGCCAACTTTGCCCGCGGGATTGAAGATGACCTTATCGCCTTTCTTTATGCGTCCGGTCTCCACCCGTCCCACGGGTACGGTACCCGCACCTGTGATGGTGTACACGTCCTGCACCGGTATCCTGAGCGGTAGGTTAACGGGCTTATCCGGCACTTTCATCATATCCAGCGAGGCTAAAAAGGTAGGGCCATCAAACCATTTCATTTTATCACTGGCTTTTATTATATTCTCGCCTTCATATGCAGACAGCGGCACGAACACCAGATTCTCTTCCTTGTAGCCCACGGTACTCAGAAGTCCAAGAACGTCTTTTTTCAAGTCTACAAAGCTCTTCTCATCGTAATTCACACGGTCCATCTTGTTTATTGCGATAATTAGCTGATTTACCCCCAGCGTTCTCGACAAGAATACATGTTCCCTTGTCTGCTCTTTTATTCCATCCTTTGCATCTACTACCAGCACCGCAGCATCCGCCTGTGAGGTCCCGGTGATCATGTTCTTCACGAAATCGCGATGTCCTGGGCAATCTACAATTGTATAGTAATACTTATCCGTATCAAACCTCTGATGAGCAACGTCTATGGTAATACCTCTCTCTCGCTCATCTTTTAACGAGTCCATTACCCAAGCAAACTCGAATGTCGCTTTCCCCAACGCCTCAGCTTTTTTACGGTACTCCTCTATCAAATGCGGGTCTATCGTCCCGGTATCCGTCAGTAATCGTCCAAGAAGCGTTGACTTACCGTGGTCTATATGGCCTATCATTGCCAGATTCATGTGCTCTTTCTCTACCATCTTCTCTTCTTCTCCTATTTTTACACCTAACTTCCCTATTAAATAATGTCGTTTATATTCTTATTTATTATATTCACATTTAAAACTTTAGTCATGAGTCACAGATGAGACCAAAATCCGACTGTATCACTTGTTTGATTGAGAGGATGAAATACGAGTGCGATATAGCTCTTAGAGATGATCAGGCTAAGATATCCGCATTGAAGGAAGTGATTGCCTTTCTCCTGGAACATCTTGACGAGGAGGGGAGGTCGCCTGCGTTCTTTGGCACTGAGCGGGAGCGGATTTTAAGGCGGCATAGCGGAGTGCGCGATCCGCATGAGGAACTAAAAATGCGAAGTAACGAAGTGGCAAAGGAGTTGCTCCCGGATGCCTATGATTTTTACTCGGCAGCCATAGATAAAACAGAAGCGCTGATGCGAATAGCGGCGGCGGCGAATTCAATGGAATATGGCGTGAAGGGCTATTCGTTCAGTGACGATGTGTTTAAAGAAAAGTTCGTGCATACACTAAACGAGAAACTTAATTGGAATCCAGATTTGTTAATACCGGCGCTGAAGGAGCGGGATAAGATTTTATATTTGACGGATAATGCCGGCGAGGTTTTTTTTGATGCGTTTGTAATAAAAGAGTTGATAGAACGCGGAAAAGAGGTGGTAGTATCGCCAAAGAGCAGTGCTGTTCTGAACGATGCTACGGTGGAAGACCTGATGGAAGCGGCTGCTTCTGTACACATTTCAAATCCGGGATTGTGGGACCGGATAGAGGTAGTTCCAAGCGGTGCGTGCATCGGTATCGCATTAGAAGAGTCGAATGAAGAATTCATGGATGTGTTCAGCGATGATCGATATCTGGTAATAGCAAAAGGGATGGGGAACTACGAGGCGATTTCTGAGTTTGAGGCCGGGTTTGGGTTGCGAGGCAGGCTGATATACATTTTTAAAGCGAAATGTATCCCAATAGCGAGCAGCATAGGTGTAAAAAAGGGAGAACTCGTGGCTAAATTCGTGTAGTGGCGTGAAGCAGAACCTTTGTAACCTAACATTAGAGTTTTATAGGCTACACTAATACATAGCTATAATATATCGCAATCTAAGGTGCATTACCCGTTTTTTACGATAAGAAGGCATGATGCGAGATGTTGGCGTAAATCGAGCTGGTCAGAATGTCATATTCAAGGAACTTACAGGTATGAGCAATCAACTTGTTTACGACCTGAGTTCCATGTTCTCCCGCTCTATGAGTATTAATCAGGGGAGAAGGGCTACAACAAAGATAAGATACAGGTACCTCAGATAAATCTCGCTCTCCTGTGCAGCGCTGATACGGGATTGCCAACAATGATTCGCTCTCTTCCCGGCAGTGTGAAGGATATAAAAACCCTCTATCACTCGATCAACGAACTCGAACTCGATATTGGGGGAAAGACCCTCATACGCGACCGGGGTTTCTTCTCAGAAGGTG
>JBAQFZ010000118.1:0-3428 GCA_049287525.1 Halobacteriota archaeon
GTTATATCCGGTTCGACTTGTGGCGCCATAGTCAGCTTCCTGCCCGGCATCACTTCGGCACATGCAACTGTAATGGCAATGCTTACACGGAGGAACAGAGAGCCGGAACAGGTAATTATGACCTTAAGCGGTGTTGACACTGCGAATGTAATATTCTGCATCGCGACCCTGTTTCTCATTTCACGAGCAAGAAGTGGTGTTACGATGGTAATAAGTCGTATCTTACCGATTCAGCCGTGGGTAGAGGTCGTTCCGCCTTTAGCACTGGTTTACTTGCTAATCACGGTTTTAATTGCTGCTTCCGTCTCCTTCTTTGTTATGAAATACATAGGGAAGCAGTTTTCATTGCTGTTCGTGAGGATACCGTATCGAAAGATGCTCTGCGGCATTGTCATATCCCTTACTGTGATTGTTTTTATTCTAAACGGCGCTATTGGACTGCTGGTTCTTGCCGTAGCTACCTGTATAGGACTCATTCCTATTTATTGCGGTGTAAGACGGAGTAATTGTATGGGCGTGTTGCTTCTGCCGATAATCGTGATGCTGTGGCAAGTATACTGAATAAAAATGCTTCATGAGACGTTATAACACAAATAGTTTTCGGTATTTGAAAAAATCGAAAAGCTTTTATATAGCAGTGATAAAAGCATCGTTATGCAATCAAAAATAATAGTTACAATAGTAGCAACCATGTTGCTATTCTCAGTAGCTTCAGGTGCGGTCCTTGCAAAAGAAGAGGGAGATTTGATTAAAGAGTTAACAGAGATTGACGCCTTCCACCCGCCGGAGATCAATGATCCGCGACTATTGACGTATAACGAATGGCACTACTTCAATGTGGTCGCGGAAGAAGATGACCTTTCAGTCGTGGCCACATTGAAATTAAGCGGGGATATATATAATCCTTTGAAGAGTTCAGCCGTTGTTATGTTAGGCTATTCCACACCGGATGGCGTCAATATGACCGGAGATTTTTACCTAATAACCCAGGTGCGATATTCAAATGAAACACCTGACCTGCAGATCAGCAACAGTACAGTCACGCTGACTGAAGAGGGATACCATGTACATCTCGAATCCGCTAACAATCAGACCGTTTTTGATGCCAAATTTAAACCTGTTACTGGTCCAGCTCCTATTTTTACTATTTCCTACGATCAGTATCAAACAATAAACTGGCTGGTTGCATCACCAAAGATGAAGGTAACGGGCAAACTTACTATCAACAAGGGAACGCAAGAGGAAAAGACATACACGCTGAAGAACACAAGAGGTTACCATGATCACAACTGGGGATTTTGGCTGTGGCAGGGCGATATCGGATGGGACTGGGGGCAGGTGACCGAGACGAAGGACCATCTGGAAGGAAATGATCTTGGTAAATATACACTTTGCTTCGGCAATGTTACCAATAACAACCATACTGAATCACGGGGAGCTGTACTTAATATAGGGAAGAACAAAAAGATAATTGAGACATTTAAAAATGATGAGATGCAGATCCAACATTACAATATAATTGCACCAATACCTCAACTTCCAAACAATTCATTCCCAGGGTTTACAGTCCTCACAGCCGATTCGGGCGAGAACAGTATGAGAATCACGTTTAATACTGAATACTTCGCCCCACTTCCAATACCCATCGGAATTAACAAATATCTGGTAATATGGGAATTAACCGGGACCTACAATGTTAATGGATATATAGATGGAAAGCCTGTTTCTTACACAGCAAAAGGATTCATGGAATATGTAGCATAGTATTTATGATTTGAAGGCGATGCAATGAATGGGTGAGAGGAAATACTTTCGGGTTAGTGAAGGGACTTGCCCGGATTACGTGTGTGCATCGTAGCTTAACTACTTCTCCTAAGCAAGTCTTGTTTACAAATTCCTTCGCTTCTTCATATCCCTCTTCGCCTATTTCAGGCGTATTAATCCCCCACTAATCTAACCCTTTGGATACCGTAAATGTTGAAATGAACGTCAACCGTATCGCCATCAACCACATTCTTAACGCATCCGCTCCATATCTTCCCCCTCTCTAATTCTTTAACGCCAAAAATCCACCCGGAATCATTACGCATCCAATAGCGATTATCGTTCTCATTATCGCTTACAACTGGTGTGCTATCAACCCCTTCCCCATTTGAATCGCTTAGGGTTATCGCTTCATCGCTGTTATCCAACCACTGATAAGGCGGGGTATAAACATAATAAGCGAAGGGGTAATCCATTCGCTTCCCTCATCGCTTCCGGCGGGGTTTAGGTCAAAGGCATAAATTATTACATCTGAGGAAGCGGATAAGTTAGTTGAGGTTGCTAATGCTATTCCTGTGAATAGAAGCACCAAAGCAATTCCAAATAATATTCCAGCCGTTTTGTTCATTCTTACTAAAATTTTAATTCCGATAGCTTTAATACCTCTTAGTAAAGATATGTAGGATATGAGGATATGTATAAAGCAATGGCATTTGTTGATGGTGCAAATCTAAACAAATCCGCTGAGAGTCTTAACTTTAGAATTGATTACAAGAAGCTAAAGGAGTTTTTGGAAGAATATTTAAAAATAGATGGTTATCAATTAATCAGACCCTATTATTACACCGCAGATGATATGAATCCCACTCTAAGAACATTCTTTGACAGATTGGAAGAATTTGGTTATGATTTAAGAACACAAGAAATAGTGGAAAGAAAGGGAGGATATATTCAAAAAGGGGTGGATATTCAACTTGCAGTTGAAATGTTATCTTTTGGATTTCACAACAATTATGATGCTGCTGTTCTATGTAGTGGGGATCAAGATTTTTTACCCGTGATTAAGACAATAAAAGATTTAGGGAAGTTGGTGTATGTTGTTGCATTTGGGCATTCATGTGCAGAAAAAATGAAAAGAATCCCTGATAAGTATATCATTTTATCTGAACATGTTGATGAGATAAAACGTAACGTTTAGTTGCCGAGTGGTAGGCGGGACTTACCCGCTGAAAGGCATTTGCACTACCACTCGTCGTTTTTATTAATTATAATTATAATTATAATCGTTATTTAAACTTTTCGGTCATTATTTAAATGTTACGGTTTAGTGTCTTTCTTGTTACACTCTACCTGAAAAAGCGATGAAGGTGAAAAGCGATATGCGATAAGCTTTGAGAAGGGTATTTGAAAGTATTAAGTTTATAAATATCTTAGATTCATACCCGCAGCATTCATAGGTGCCCCGGAAGGCGATACGGCACTATGCTTGCTACCCGCACACCGGTTACTCCTCGAAGGCAGAGCCTACGAAGCGACGGTTATATCCGGTTCGACTTGTGGCGCCATAGTCAGCTTCCTGCCCGGCATCACTTCGGCACATGCAACTGTAATGGCAATGCTTACACGGAGGAACAGAGAGCCGGAACAGGTAATTATGACCTTAA
>JBAQFZ010000119.1:0-2953 GCA_049287525.1 Halobacteriota archaeon
ATTTGCATATCGGCTACGGTATTCCTGATTTCGGGACGGAGGGCTGGGATGACGATTTGACAGGGGATCCGAAGTTGGATGAATATTACCTTACCGAGAGGTTGAGAAGCGTGGTCAAGTGGATAAACGGAAACACAAGTAAATATAACATTAGATTCGTGGCAGTGCTTGGAGATATTACTGATACTGCCGAAAAATCGGAACTCCTTAAAGCGAAAGAAATCTTGGATGGGTTGAAAGTTCCTTACTTCCCGATTATAGGAAATCATGATGTTTGCCCATATATCCAAACACCGGGACATAATCCAGATTATAGAGTGAGGTATGGAAACCAGGGGGAGATATCTCGCCGCTACTTTAGTGAGATATTCAACAGTGAGTTCTTCGAAAATCAATCGAATAAGCTGAAATTGGAAGAAATTAATATGCAATCAGAAAATCTTAACGACCCTTTGAATTATGCTTTCACATATAATAATGTTAAGTTCGTCTTCTTAGATTTTGCTTCAGATGAATACGCTTCTTTCTATCATTCGGGCATAAAAGGAGAAGCGAATTTGCCTAATGAAACACGGGTGTGGCTAAATAAGCAAGTTTCAGTGGATACGACTACCGTTCTACTATCTCACTATCCTTTGGCGAGCTGGGTTAGCGTGCCGCCTTATTTCTTTCTAAATCCATTACTTATTGAAGATCCATCACTTATTGTTGGATTAAAAGGGGGTGCTTTTTCGCCAAGTGAACTCAGCGCAATTAGTTCGGCATTAGAGAGAAAGAATGTACGTGTGAATTTTGCTGGGCATATTCATTCGTGTGGTATTATGTTAGGATTATTTCCATCACATTTCAGTGCAAATAGAGTTTATGGATATATTTGTGGAGCACCAGTGATAACAACTGAAGCTATAATGTATGAATCTCCAGAAGTTGTAAGGATAGTTCAGATAGAGGAAGGAAAAGTAACAAACTACGATATATTAGAACCAGAAGAGAGTGTGATCACATCTGCTATAAATCCGTATATAACCTTCAGAGGCTGTCCCACAATTACCCAACAATGACAGATAGCATCCCACCCGCGTATCGCAAAAAATATTTATTTCTAACACATATGCCATTTAGAGTTTGTCCTACACAGAAATGCGAAATCCTATCTAAATAATCGTTAAATTCTAATTTCACTCGAAATTTAAGCGAAAGGTTTTTATTGACTGATGTATAACCCTTATTTAATATTAAAAACGAGGTGAAGATAAGGAATGGCGATGCGAAATGATAATATGGGGCAATCAAAGATTTTACCCATGGATATTAGTGAACTCATACCGGTAGACCATATTTGCTACCTGGTTATTGCCATCGTGAATAGTATAGATGTTAGCGACGTTGAGAAAAAATACCGGTCTACTGCTGGCAATCCCGCGTATTCGCGCCGGATGTTGCTAAGGCTGGTGATAATGGCGTCTATTGATGCCGTGTGGTCGTCACGAAAGATAGCTAAGCAGGCGCATGAGAATGTTGTCTATATGTACCTCACGGGGGACGCAAAACCTGATTTCAGGACAATCTCCAAGTTTAAGAAGGATTGCAAAGAACTAATCGAAGCAACGTTCAAAAAAACCGTCACCACGGCTAAAGCGGCGGGAATACTTAACCTGGCGCACTTATCTACCGATGGCACCAAACAGAAGGCAAACGCATCGAACAGCCACTCGCTTAGTAAAGAGGAGATTGAGGAGATCAGGCGAATATTAGAGCAGGGGATTGCGATAGATAAAGAAGAAGACAAACTTTATGGGGATAAAAGAGGTGATGAGCTACCGCCCGAACTCAATACGCAGGCTAAGATTCGCGATAAGATAAAGGAGCTAGAAGAAGCGTCAGGCAAGAAAATGAAGAACGCCGCGAAGACGATCATCGAGCAGCATGCACTTGGCGATGACAACGATAAAGAGGTGGTCATAGAAAAGCTAGATAAGGCAGAGGAAGAGCTGAATAAGAGTGGCCAGGGTGCTGTCAGCATAACCGATCCAGAATCTCGGTTTATGCAGAATAAGAAGGGGCGGAAAGAGTTATCCTACAATCCTCAGATTACTGTGGACTCTGATTCGGGGATAATTGCTGCTAATGGCGTTACTCAGGATTGCACGGATCATCAACAGTTGCAACCGCAGGTAGAAATGGTAGAGGTGAATTTAGGCGAGTTACCCGCGGAGACAAAGATGAGTAGCGATAATGGCTACTTCACAGGCCCCAACTTACGGTATCTTGAGGAAAAAGGTCTGGATGGCTATATCCCGGACAGTAAGCAGGCGCAGAAGCATAAGGGCAAGAACGTTGAGGATAGCCCGTATTCGAAAGATAAATTCGATTATGACGACGCAAATGACCAGTTTATATGCCCTAATGGTGGCGTACTCGTCAGGAAGGGCGAATATATGGTTAAAGGTAAGTTAAAGTACTCATATTCTGGTGCAAACTGCAGTGAATGCCCGTTTCAGGCAGAATGTGCTGGAAAAGGCAAAAGAAGGAAGATCACGAGCGATGAGTATGAGGCGGAACGCAGGCGGATGGCTGCTAAGATGCAGTCAGAGGCGGGTAAAGAGGAGTACAAAAAGCGAAAGGCGACTGTTGAATGGCCATTTGGGAATATCAAGTATAATATGAAGTTTCGAGAGTTTCTTACCCGGGGTATAGAAAATGTGCGTAATGAGTTTAATCTGGTGTGCACGGCGCATAATATGAAGGTGATGTGGGCAAAAGTATGTAAAAAGGGGATTTCAATAAGTGAAATTGTCGGTTTGGTACTTGGTCAGGCAGCTAAGGTGGCTGCTCTTTAGGGTTATTCGTTGAACTTCTCGAGAGGTTCTCGTACTTTGGATTTTTGATTTTGTTGGTGGGTGGGTGTATTTTTTTTGCCGTTATGGCTGTGATTTTTGTGGGACAGCCTCTT
>JBAQFZ010000120.1:0-27632 GCA_049287525.1 Halobacteriota archaeon
AAGCAATAAAGATATAGGTAAGATAAAAAGTCCATTGGATACTATTGCGAGAAAAGGAGGAGAAAAATGATCGAAAGTTTTATTCGTCCAGAGTCGTGGATAAACGAAGTACTTCGGATTAATTCCCTTTTTAGAGGGCTAAACGAACTCGAGTTCGGTTATTCACCGTTAGGCGACATTGCTATAGAGGATAAAATATGAGCGATTTTAGCTTTACGCCAGCATCTGAAGGTGAGCAAATTGTATTTGGGGCTCAAAGACCTGGTTATAACTCCAGACCGGTGGACCCAAGTGATATTCAAGAATGGATTTCCTATATGAAAGCTCAAGGGATTGAACGTGTTTGTTGCCTTCTTCCGCAAAGTCAACTGAAGTACTATGAAGTGGATCTCTTAAACACTTATCGCAAAGAATTTGGACAAGACAATGTCTGTTGGGCACCGATAGAGGACTTTCGTCTTTGTAAGACTGCCATATTGAAAGAACAAATCCTTCCTTTCCTTAAAGACTCAGATATAAAAGGAAAACGAGTTGTTGTACATTGTTCTGGTGGAAGTGGTCGAACTGGACACGTTCTTGCTGCATGGTTAGTTTTTAAGCGCGGATTTTGTGAACAGGAAGCTGTGGTAGCTGTTCGAAAAATGGGCAGAAATCCCTACGAGGCTGTAAATCGTGGTAATGCCACAAAAGAGGAACTAGATGAGCTTCTTCAACAATGTCGAAAAAGCAACGTCGCCTAACGGAGCATATCTGGTTCCGTGCCTTTGGCACTCACCCAAATTCCTCGCTTCGCTCGGAACTTCAGATATACTCAAACCGTTATACGCAATTGGTCGCTCGGTAGATGAAGCTTTATAAAATCTAAAGCGCTTATATATGTGTAAGAAACATATAAACTCAAGACAGGTGAAAAATGAAAGAAGAAGTAAAAACAATAATATCTGAAATTATTGAGAAGCTAAAGAGTGAATATAAGCCTCTAAATCTCAACTGGTATGCAAAGGGTGTTGATTATGCGGGATTTTCATATAATAGTGGATATGGTGGATTAGAGCCCTGGGGAATGTATCCTGGAGATATCAGAGAAGGAACTATTAAGATATATAGTGTTCCAGACAAAGCTCTGAAGGGATTAAAATTTGTATATGCAGTAGGGGAAGAAGCATCTTGGGTGGTATTTCCATAGCTTGTGTTCGAAGGCAGAGATCAATAATGAACCACATAAAGACGGCACTAAAACTCTTTGCAGTTCTGATTGTGATAGTGGGTGTTATCTACCCTGTTGCAATAACCACACTGGCGCAGTTAGTTTTCCCAAAAGAAGCAGGGGGGAGTCTTCTATATGATTCCAGCGGTAAGGTTATAGGTTCAGCCCTGATTGGGCAGCCTTTTTCAGATCCAAAATACTTCTGGCTGCGTCCTTCAGTCACTTCAGATTATCCATATAATCCTCTGGCTTCTGGAGGCTCCAATCTTGGACCTACAAATAAGAAGTTGATAGAACAGATTGAGCAGAGAGCAAATTTCCTTAAATCAGCCGGTATCCAGTATCCTGTACCTTCAGATATGGTGATGGCTTCAGCAAGTGGTTTAGATCCCCACATCAGCCTGCAATCAGCACTACTACAAATACCACGCGTTGCTAGGGCACGCAATCTCGACGAGGAAACACTACATAAACTGGTGCTTGACCACGTTGAGAAAAGGCAGTTCGGATTTTTGGGAGAGCAACGTATTAATGTCTTAAAATTAAATCTTGCCATGGACAGTATGAAGTAGAATTCCAATGGTGGATCAAGAAGACGCGAGACCGGAACCTGAATCTCTTTTGGCAATGGTTCAACAGGAAGAAATAGCCAAAAAACGTGGAACTTTGACCATCTATTTTGGCGCTGCACCTGGTGTTGGGAAAACCTATTCAATGCTCTATGATGCCAGGATACGTAAGCAGGAAGGAATAGATGTTGTAGTTGGCAACGTTGAAACACATGGTCGGGCAGAGACCGAAACACTCCTGGAAGGTTTGGAATTGATTCACCCCGTTGTTACGGCATATAAAGGTGTTCTGCTCAAGGAGATTGATTTAGATCGAATTCTGACGCGCAGGCCGCAGCTTGTACTGGTTGATGAGTTAGCCCATACCAATGCACCTAATTCACGCCATAATAAGCGCTATCAGGACGTAGAGGAGCTTCTGAATGCAGGAATTGATGTATATACAACCCTGAACGTGCAGCATCTGGAAAGTTTAAATGACATCGTCTTCCGTATAACAGGAGTTCATGTCCAAGAAACTATCCCGGACACAGTTATTCGGTTAACTGATAAGATCAAGCTTGTAGATCTTCCGCCTGAGGAGTTGCTCAAGAGATTGAAAGAAGGGAAGGTTTATACAAAGGATATGGCGGAAAACGCGGTGAAGCGTTTCTTTAAGTCGGGGAATTTACTCGCACTTCGTGAGATGTCACTGCGACTTGTAGCAGGTAGTGTAGACGAAAAAATGCTTCGATACATGAGGGCACATGCAATTGGCGGGCCCTGGCCTGCCACAGAGCGTGTCCTTGTAGGCGTATTAGCCAGTCCTTATGCAGAGCAACTGGTTCGCTCAGCCTTTCGCATAGCCTCTGAAATGAATGCAGAATGGATTGCACTCTATGTAGAAACAGTCAAACATGCGCAGTTATCCGATGAAGAATGGGACTGGCTTAAAAATGCTCAGGATCTCGCGGAAAAGCTGGGTGCGCGTGTCGTCTGGATCAAAGGGGATGATGTTGCTGAAGAGATAGCCCACTATGCACAGAGCCATAATGTGACAAAGATTGTGATAGGCAAACCCAGGCATTTGGGATTCTTTCCTTCTCTGGCTCAAAAGGTCATGTTACGTACAAGAGATATCGATATTTTCCTCTTTGCGGTCAAGAGCGGACAGCATATACCCAGGGGAAAAATAGGAATCATCAATCCGTTAAATTATGTCATAAGCGCGCTTGCTGTTATTTTTAGTTCTTTATTCGGTTTTCTTCTTCGAGATATTCTTGGCCAGGTTAACTTACTATTATTAATGCTTTTACCTGTCGTATTGATTGCTTTTTTCTTGAGGCGCGGTCCATCTATCTTTGCAGCAGTCTTAAGCGTTATCATTTTTAATTTTTTGTTTGTTAAACCGTATTTTACCTTTCATGTTTCTGATGGGAGATATTTTTTAGCTTATCTCATGTTTATTATGTCTGCCTTTGTAATAAGCAATCTTGCATCCAAGCTTCGCTATAAAGTTCAGCAACTCCAACAAAGCGAGTCCAGAAATGCAACTTTATATGAATTTAGCCATGACCTGGTCACGGCCCAAAGCATTGATCAGGTTTTAAACCTGATGATTAGCCATACCAGGCAATTATTTCCATGCGAAATAGCTATTTTTCTTCCTGAAAATGGACAGGTTTCGGTCAAGGCTTCTACCGACAGGTTTCAGATAAATCCGAAAGAACTTGTCATAGCAACCCTGGTCAGACTCAACAGCGAACCTGCTGGCATGGGTACGGATACGCTCCCTGAAGCATGGGCTTACTATATTCCTATGAAAACGACAGATACCGTAAGGGGTGTTGTGGGATTTCATTTCGACAAACCTGAGCAGATTCTTACCCCTGAAAATAAGGTTGTACTTGATACCATTGCTCGACTGGGGACTCTGGCGATTGAAAGAATTGGCTCGAAGGAATGATATGGTATCTTGTACTTCACACTTCTCTTCGCCGCATCTTTGCCCACCATATCTGGGAGCGTCTCAGCCACGAGCCCTTCGGAAAGCAGCCAATCAATTTCTTCCATATACCCTTTTTCGTAAGCTGCTTTCATGATTACACTGCCTATGCTCTCCATCAATCGTTCTTTCCTGGTTTTTATCAGCCCATCCTGGGTGATTGTTCCCAGAAACTTCTCTGTAATCTTCCTCGCCCTTTTCTTCTCTTTGTCCCACACACCTGTAACTTTGTAAAGATAGAAATTATTTCCCTTCTTTCTTATCTCGGTTCCTTTCCTCTTGTGCTTGAGAACCCAATCGGGATATGACATATGACATATTACGTAAATTAGGCGGAGTTACGGATCAATATCTGTTTGTCATTCTCCAGCCGGGACATGCAAATGGAGCAAGATAGAGCATCGTATGTTCCGTTCCCGGTCATAAGCATGAACTGGAAGGGAGAAAAATTTGATAGGTTATTTTCTGGCAAGCCCTAAGCTATTTATGTGAGGAAACTACTTTTGATTTTAGAGTACTAAGGGAATATTAATATCCCCGCGCATAACCTTGCGCTCTCTAATTCGTTCTTAAAGCATGTCAAATCACTGTCATTCGTTACTATCGGGGCGCCCGTCTCCTGTGAATATACTAACAAAGCCATATCAACATCTGATGGCCATGGCTCCCTCACCCTCTTCCTTCTCATATGCTCTGCCATCTTTGCCGTTCCGCTAAGCGACCAGTAAAAATTCTTCACCCGTTCCATCTCTTTTTCGTCCGCACGGTATTCAATCACGTTGAACCATGCCTTTTTTTGTAACCGCTGAATCTTTTCCTCCGTCTTCCGTGCTAATCGCAATCTAATCCTATTTGTGATCCGCGCTCTTCTGGGTAGCAGCATCAAGTCCTTTGTACGCGGATCATCGCAGAATTCGTCAACTATTCTTGCTATACCCTTGCTGTATATCTCCTGAATCACACCCGAAATAGTTTCAATCTCTATTCCGCTCTTTAAAAACCGCTCTGTAAGGCTTTGAATCTTGTTCGTTGATTCCATAACCCTGATGGTTACTGTATTCCCTTTTATTTTCTCCTCGTGCATGAAACAATAATAGATTATCAAATTGGCATCATATATGACCTTTTTGCCTGCTCCCCCACTCATTTAACAGTCCTCGACAAAGACCGACAGGTCTATGTTTTCATCGTATAACGCAGGTAAAACATTATATTCCATGGATGCCTCTTGGACCAGCTCGAAATCTTCTTTAAAATCATTTAGACAGATATGTTCCAGTATTTCTGCATTTCCACCTGTAATCTCTTTTAAAAGCTGGATTTTATTGATATATCCGTCAACAAATGCTAATAAGTTATCCTTTTGAACGAGATCATCCAGATGCTCGCGCTTTAAGATCAGCAGGCAATAATCTATCGAACCACGAATAAAGAGTGAATTACCGTTTGACTCGACATCTGAGAACTCGTGCAATAAGTGTTCGGTCTCGACGAGTAGCTGCTTTTTTAGTAGCTCGTGCTCTTCTCGCGGCTTCGACCGATTAATACTGCCGTAGAGATAATCGCGCAATTTTACCAGTGGTAGAGAACTATATTCCTCCAGTATATGATCGAATGACTTTTGTACTTCCACAGGTAGTTCGTTCATAAAAACCTCCACCTGTTTTGCGCCCTCATCCGTAATCTCGAATATCCAGCCATTTTCGAATGAAACCTGGATATACCCCCGCTCACCCAGGAAGATGGCTTCCTGTTTTATACATGTACAGCAAGGTCGTCCACAGTAGTCATCAACAAACGCATATTCTATCGGTACATTACCATCCCGTTTCGCAAGATAGAGATACTTCTGAAGTTCAAAGCTATTACAAATCCGCTTCAGACGGTACAGCGCATATAAAATAGGCCAATATGCAGGTACACGCGGCATCACCGCTTTCATATCCCCCCTTTTCATAATATAATTAATACGCTCAGTAATGAGATAGATGATGGGTATTTAAGCTTTTCTATCATGGTGACCGTAAAATGGAAAGTGGCTGGATAGAAGAAGCAGGGGGGCGAAAGAAAGTTATGGAGAAAAACACAAAGGAATTAATGTGGATAGAGGGGTATCAAGATGGTAGAAGAAATAGAACTTATATTAGAGAAATATAGAGGTGCCGGGCGGATTCTGTCAGAGGTGATGACCGAAGCAAAAGGAGAGATAAAGGAAGGTAAATCGTTATTAGAGGTTGCGGAATTCGTGGAGAAGAATATACGGGAAAAAGGGGGGGAGCCTGCATTCCCCTGCAACATTTCGCGGAACGAAGAAGCGGCACATGCCACGCCTTTGATAGACGATCTGGCAGTGTTTGAGAAGGACGACCTGGTGAAGATAGATGTTGGCGTTCATATAGATGGTTATATTGGCGATAGTGCACTGACTGTTGATTTGAGTGGCAATTACGCGGGGCTGGTCCGGGCATCCGAGATGGCGTTAGAGGCGGCGATAAAATTGATACGGGATGGTGTGAGCACCGTAGAATTAGGAGAAGTGATTGAGAATACAATAAGAGGGCAGGGCTATAGGCCGGTGGTCAATCTATCAGGACACGGTCTCAGTAGATACAATGCTCATGCACCGCCCTCCATACCTAATGTGAAATATGAGCATGGCGTAATATTGAGAGAGCACGATGTAGTGGCGATAGAGCCTTTTGCAACTGATGGTGGTGGAAAAGTAGTAGAGAGTGGCAATGCCGAGATATTCAGCCTGATAAAGCCGAAGCCAGTAAGGATGAGAGAAGCGAAGAAACTGCTGGAGAAGATAAAGAGCTATCAGGGGTTGCCGTTCGCCAAGCGCTGGCTGCCTCGGGAGCGACTGGAGTTGGCACTCAGAACTCTGGAAAGCACGGGTATGTTAAGAGATTATCCCGTGTTGCGAGAAGACGAGAAGGGGTTGGTCACGCAAGCTGAGCATACGGTAATCATAACGAAAGATGGTTGCGAAGTGATAACCCGGTAGGTAATATACATCTTTAAGACATGTATGTTGCTAACCCGGAGTAGAAAGAACTGCTCCATGATAAGCGGAGAACACAGATAGCGTTAAGAATAGTGATGGTTGAAATAGATGGCTCGTTTGGGGAGGGTGGCGGGCAGATAATAAGGACTGCGGTTGCACTCGCTGCGGTAACGGGCGAAGAAGTGGAGATAGGGAATATAAGAGCGAACAGACCAAAACCCGGACTTGCGGCGCAGCATTTGCATGCCGTGAAAGCAGTAGCACGGTTATCGGGTGGTCAGACGGCAGGGCTGGAATTGCAGTCCTCACGGTTAAAATTCATACCCGGTGAGTTAAAAGGGTTTGACGGCGAGATAGATATAGGTACCGCGGGCAGTATAACATTACTTCTGCAGTGTCTCATACCCGTTGCTCTTTTTGCGGATAACGAGACGAAAGTGAAGATAATAGGGGGGACAGACGTGAGATGGTCGCCGCCAATTGATTTTTATATTCATGTGTTTCTGAATGCCATTCGCGTGATGGGCTGTGAAGTGTACTCCAAGGTGGAGAGGCGGGGTTATTATCCAAAGGGCGGTGGGCAGGTGGAAACGAGAATAGCACCTTTGTATCACTTGACGGGCTTTGTTTTGAACAGTGTCATGGACGTGGTCAAAGGCATTTCACATTCCTGTGGACTTCCAGCACATGTAGCGGAAAGACAAGCGAGAGCTGCGGAAAGAATATTGCATGAAAAGGGGTATGAGAGCGAGATAAAAATAGAGATACTGAATGTGGGCAGGTTAACGACAGGCAGTGGTATCACCCTATGGAACGGCTACAAGAGTGGCAGTGCACTGGGCGTACGAGGGAAAAGAGCGGAACTCGTGGGAGAAGAAGCGGCAATGAACCTCTTGAAAGAACTAGAATCCGATTCGACTGTGGATGTTCATCTTGCTGACCATCTCATTCCTTATATCGCACTTGCAGATGGTAAATCTGAGATGAGGGTCAGAGAATTAACGACACATCTTGAAACGAACATGTACGTGACGAAGAAATTTTTGAATGTGGAATTCGATATAGAGCAGGAAGACGAAGTCGTGGTTATCCGGAAGAAGTAGGAATAATTGCCCAAAGTACAATAAATTAGACATATTTGTATAATTAATATGGAACCATTCGCATCTTTATCAAGGGCAATCCAGAGAGCTATCAGCGAAAAAGGCTTTTCTCTTCCAACCGAGGCGCAAAAAGAGGCTATTCCTTTGATAATAGCAGGTAAGAACGTTTTGCTGGTCGCACCCACGGCGAGTGGAAAGACTGAAGCGGCATTCTTACCCGTGATAGATGCGTTAATCAGGACTGCCCGCACACCGGGGATAAAAGTACTTTACCTGACTCCTTTAAAGGCGCTGAACCGTGATATGCTTAGCCGGCTACAATGGTGGTGCAAAAGGCTTGACCTGCGGTTGGGCGTCCGGCATGGCGACACCACCACACGAGAACGAGAAGCACAAGCTATGGCCCCGCCTGACATCTTGATTACAACTCCGGAAACCTTACAGGCGATATTAACGGGTAGGATTATGCGCCAGCACCTCATGACGGTAAGATGGATAATCGTGGATGAAGTGCATGAACTCGCCTGTGATAAACGCGGCTCGCAATTAGCACTTGCATTAGAGCGGCTTCGCTACCTGAAGAACGGTGACTTCCAGGTCATCGGTTTGTCGGCAACCATCGGCTCGCCGGAGAGAGTGGCGAAATTTATGGTTGGTACAGAACGGGACTGCGAGATAATCAATGTGTCCGTATCACGGTCTATGCAGGTAGAGGTCTATTATCCCGGAGCAGATTCGCAAGATTACCAACTTGCAGAAGTGCTTTACACCTACCCAGAAGTCGTTGCACGGTTACGATTAATGCGACAACTCGTTGAAGAGCACAAATCCACATTAATATTCACGAATACGCGTTCGATTTCCGAAATACTCGGTAGCAGGTTCAGGGTTTGGGATTTGAACTTCCTTGTGGGTGTTCACCACGGCTCACTCTCCAAAGCTTCACGCATTAGGGTAGAGACGGACATCAAAGAAGGCAAGCTGCACGGTATCATCTGTACGAGTTCGTTAGAACTGGGAATAGACATCGGTAGGTTGGATTTCGTTATCCAGTATAACTCACCGCGACAGGTGACGCGGCTACTTCAGCGAGTTGGGAGAAGCGGCCATAGTGTAGGCGGAACGGCAAACGGTGCGATAGTAGTTCAGGATTCTGACGATGCACTGGAAGCTATGGCAATCTGCCGTCATGCCATTGCAAACGACTTAGAGCCGGCGGATATACCACAGAAACCGCTTGATGTGCTGGCACACCAGATAGCAGGGCTGCTCATGACAAAGCGAAGATGGGGCTTTGAAGAAGCACTGACCCTGATAAGAAAGGCATATCCATACCGCGACCTGGAAGAGCATGAATTAGTCACTGTTCTGGACTACATGCATTCCAGGATACCGAGGTTACTGTGGTACTCAGGCGAGGGCAAAGTATTTCTGAGGACTCAGAGTCTAAAACCGCTCTATGGCTATTATTTCGAGCATCTGTCCATGATTCCGGAAGAAAGGCAATCGCTGGTGATTGAAGAAGCAGGAGATACACCAGTAGGCATGTTAGACGAAGCGTTCGTCGCAGAATATGGCAAGCCCGGGAACAAGTTCGTGGAAGCAGGTCAAGTCTGGAAGATATTGCACCTGTATGATGATAGAATATACGTGAAACGAGAAGAAGACCCGACAGGTGCCATCCCGAGCTGGATAGGGGAAGAGATACCGGTACCTTATACCATTTCGGAAGAGGTAGGAAAGCTCCGTGGACATGTGGCAGCCGAGCTTGAAAAAGGTAAGAGTGCAGAAGAGATAGGTAAAGAACTAACGAAGATTTATCCATGCCGTGACACGACCATTGTTAGAGCGCTGGATGAGGTAGTCCAGCAGGTGAAACGAGGTTATTCAGTGCCGACTGATAAGCAGATAACACTCGAAAGATGGGCGGACTACATAATCGTGCAGTGCTCGTTTGGACTGCGTGCGAATAGAACCTTAGCCATGCTCCTGGCTACCGTAATATCAGACAAGATAGGCGTACCAGTGGGCGTGCAGCAGGACCCTTACCGGATAATGCTGAGAGCCGAAACCGAGCCAGAAGAGGTCGGAGAGCTCATTTGCAATTTAGCTGCTCAGGATATAGAAGAGCTTGCAATGGATGCGTTAGTCCGAAGCAGGTTATTTAAACGCAGGTTTATCCACGTGGCAAGAAGATTTGGCGCCATATCGAAGGCGGCATCTTTGACCAGCCTCGATTTAGATAACCTGATAAGAAGCTTTGAGGGCTCTGCGATATTTGATGAAGCCATTAGAGAGTCGCGGGATAAGGACGTGGACATAACTCAGACGGTGGGGCTATTAAAACGGCTAAATGCGGGCGAGCTAAAACTCGCGGTGATAAAAGGAGAAGAGGTCAGTCCGGTGGCAGGAATTGTAGCAGTCTTAAAGCGAGGTTACGAGCTAATCCCACCGGAGAGAAGGCATAAGGTCATTATAAAATATGTGAAGACGCGATTATTGGATGAATCCTTAACGTTCGTGTGCACAAATTGCTGGCGGTATGTAGAAACGCAGCGTATAAACGATGTCGCGGTTGAAGGGATGCGGTGTCCGGAATGCGGCTCACTACTGATAGGCACGTTAAAAAACGATGAGGATGAAGTCAGACGAGCGATACGCAAAGGTAAAACCAAAAAACTGCTGGATGACGCGAAGAAGTCGGCTGAGTTGATTTCTACCTACGGTAGAGCTGCTTTGCTTACATTGGCGGGTAGAGGGCTGAACCTGGAAGATGCACGTCCGATACTGGAACAACAGGAAAGTGCAGACCACTTGATAGAGCTTATAATCGAATCAGAGAAGGCGGTTTTGAAACGGAGGTTTTATAAACGCAAGGTCTGAGTTCGCGTGAGAGAGTACGTTCTATTTCATCGCGGAAGTTAAAAAATATCCTTTTCACCTCCTTTTATCATAAACCAAACCTCCATAAGTCTATCCACTGTCTTATGAAGACTTCTCAAACCTTCTTCATCCACCTTAACGCCCACGGCACCTTTATCCTTCGACCAGAAAGTGGCACCGAGGTTTGCTCCGAAAGCACCTCCTCCCACTGGAATCATCGCGTTTATTACATAAAAGTCGGTTATAGCCCTGATTGCGAGCTCCTGCCCTCCGATACGGTCTCCACCAACTGCAACTGCTGCTCCGACTTTTTCATGGAGCGCATGGGGATTGCTCGCCACAAATGCTCTCATTCTGTCGAGAACCACCTTTGTCTGGCCGCTGAGTGTTCCTTGATACACTGGCGTTCCAATCAGAACCGCATCAGCCCATTCAAACCCTGAATATACCTCTTTCATTGCATCGTCGTGAATACAACTCCCTTCTTTGATGCAATGGTCGCAGTGCAGACAAAAATTGAGTTTCTTACCACGAACAGAGAAGTATTGCGTCTCGGCGTTCCATTTCTCCTCTGCATACCGTAACGCTTCTTGAATTATCCACTCGGTCGCAGCGATTCGTGGACTCCCTGAGATACCAAAAAGTTTAATCAAATCTTCAACCAGCATCCAACCTGAATCCCTCTTTCATGCCAAACCATCCCGCGGGGTCCTCAAGATATTCCCGATAATCCCAAAGGCTGAGATAATGTCCACGTTCCTCATGCGCAAGTGCGAGATAGAACCTCGATTCAAAAGTGTCGGTGGCCTTCTCAGCCAGCTCATTGTAGAGCTTAATGCTCTTCTCCTCCATTTCAATGCCTATCTTCAGTACTTTTACACTCTCAGAAATATCCTCCCCTGTCATATTCAGGTCTTTCACATCCTCAGGAAAAACTGCTTTTATCGTTACCACATCACCTATGGATGTCACCACTTTTGGCCACTCCCTTTCTTCTTTTAGCTTTTTATATATCTCCTTCACTTTCTCCAGATGCACGTCTTCGTCCTTTGCCAGTGAGCTGAACATATCCTTTGCAGAGGCACTGGTAGCCTTCTTACTGGCGTCCGTGTAAAACTTCTTGCCGTCTTCTTCAAGTTTCATGGCGATCTCAAGCGCCTTTAATCTCTCCTCATCCATATTATTCTCTCCTTCAAACGTTCATGGTTGATTGATTCTTCTCATTTATCATATATATGTATATGTATATGTATATGTATATTGTTTTTATTCCTCCTTCTTATTTCTTCTCCACATTTAAATATTTTACATCCTATTAAAACCTACTCCTACTATTCCTTTATAATAACCTTCTTCTCTCAAACTATAGAAAGTATACTTCCAAGCGCAAAAAAAATCTACCTCCTCCTCAATTCCAACTATTCGATTTACAATCTTTACACTTCCACCAATAGACATCAGGCTAAGCATATAACTTTACTGCTGGTATCCAATCCGTGCATATGCGCCCATTGGCATCTAAGAACGAAGTGCAGTTTATCCAGCCGTTTGCGGTTAGGAGAGAGGGTGTATGATGATTTTGCGGATAAGAGCCAGTGTGAATGGTGTAATTGTAAGTTTCTCCTGATTTGAGAGTAAAGAATTCATCAAACGTGATGTTATGCCAGTCTCCTTTGTAACCATCCCAAGTTGCAGTTACACTCCAGGAATTATTCCATATTTCTACACATTCTGAATGCCCACCTGTTCCTGGGCATGGATAGGTATAAAATTTTTGCACGGTAATTGCCTGTGAAGGAGTGATTATTCCGTTGTGCGTGCCGAAAATGCTTGGGTAGGGATTGGCTGGCGAGCCGGTGTCGAAAATAAATACTTCTACTTCTGAAACGGTTATCAGCTTAGAAATGGAATTCACTGCCCCGTCATCATCGGCTACTGTTAAATTCACGGAAGAAGAATCACCTGTTTCTGAATAAGCATGTGTTATTATCGCCTCTGTGGTGTTCGTGATGTTTCCATCGCCAAAATCCCAATTGTAATTCGCAATCGTTCCGTCTGAGTCAAAGGAATTAGAGGCATCGAAGGTTATGCTTTGATTTAGAACTGGATGTAGAGGAGAGTATCTGAAAGACACGACGGGTGGAATGTTATGCCAGTCATAAAGAAAGACATTAGTATAAAATTCGGCGGCATCTTCATTTTCGATAAGCAAACCAACTTCCCTGTTGTTTCTTGGGCTGTATTCATTCCAATTGATGCTTGAAGTCAAGACTCGGTTTTGGTCAACAATCACTCCCTTATTATGTGTCTTGTTGAGACCAATCGCTTCATTATCTATTAGCTTTGCCTTAAGATTTAATTTTTCAGCCTTTGCAATATCATTTACATACTTAATTGTCTCTTCATTATGCTCCTTTCCATACCGGGAATCCAACAATATCTTTACTTCACATCCTCTCCTCGATGCGTTGAGCGCAGCCTCTAAGAACTGATTTGGTTCTGGCTCTGCATAGGTCCCCCAGTCCTTGTAGATATAAAGCTGCTCCACATAAACAGATTTCTTCGCTCCTTTTATCATGCCAATAATAGATTTTGCCTGCATCAGTGAGGTATCAGGAGCTAAGACCGGGGAGATATTAAACTCACCAGAAATAATTTCGCTATTAAAAAGAGGGGAGTAATTGCCAGTCGGGATTGTGCGATTAGACACAAAATCAGGTGGAGGAGAGCCATATTTATTCCCGTAGATTGGGTCGTACGAGGTGAATGGGAAACTGTCTCTGCTCGCGGGCTTCCAGTCTTCAAAGAATACCGCGCTGAAATAATTTGTTACCGTTGAATTGTTTATAATAACGCCCCAGCCCCTGTTCCCAAAGGTATTATTAGTTGGCACACCGGTATTTTTCCAGTTCTCTGACATTACTATCGTTGATTTATTGTCAATAAGTGCGTATTTCGCATGATTGAACGCATATCTGTCATGAATACCTCTATCTTTGTCGTCTATCATAAACCTGACTTCTCCGCCTGCGGTAACGGTTTGGTTCGCAATATACCTCTCTTCATCTGCAATCCCATTTACCGGGTCGCCTTCAAGCATTATTTTAACCTCAACGCCCCGTTCTATCGCTTCTATTATATGATCCATCAGATAGAAATTATGAAATTGGTAAACGTTCAAATAGATTGATTCCTCCGCGGTATCAATTGCATTTGCAATCTCGTTAAAACTGCTGTCCGGAGATGTAAATACCGTGACGTTCCCCCTGAAATTAAATGTCTTATAAGGGAAGTACGACTGCCCAACAACATATACGCGATAATCATCCCAATCCGCAGATGAGTTTCTATCCTCATATTGCTGCCCGGTTGTCTCGTTTCTGTCCCGCGCTAAGATAACACCTTCATCTGTGTCTTTCACAGGAATACCGCTCCATCCAGCACCTGCGTATACGGAGTTACCATAAATCACAACATCTATTATCTCGCCTTTCTCATCCTTCAGGATTACTTCATCACCGTTGTTGGCAAGGATTAACGTTTTATATCTCCCCATATTTGGTGTTGAGTCAGAATCCACACCATGCTCAAAATCTGCGTTCTGAAGCATCTCTTCATAAAATGCAGTTGCATTATAAGCGAGATACAAACTATCACCAGCATCTATATTCAGCCATGATGGAAATGTGATAACGCCCTCCACATCAGTTATCTGCCATCCACCGATATTAATTGAGCTTTCGGTGGGATTGTGTATTCTTATAAACTCACCATGAGTGTCCCCTTTCAGATAGGTATTATAGTATATTTCTGTAATTATCACCTTTTCGGACATGCCTGGAGCTGATGAATTTGCGGTGCCGGTGCCTTCAACGTTGAAGGCAATTCCTATGATTAGAATTAGAATTAGAATTGCCAAAAATATGACTTTAAGTCTATCGTAGCTTTGGCTACATGCTCCACGTAGCTCATCAATTCTGCCACCAGATTTTTTCTCGCTTGTCATAGGAATAGCGTATATAAACATCATAAACCCAGCTCTTTTTTTAAAGCTCTTTGTGCGATGTTAATATTCCTTCTGATTTCTCTCTTTTTAAATTTGTTATAGTCAACCGGATGCCACACACATAAGTCTCCTCTCATACTCGTCTGGAGATAACCCACCCAACCCTTGATGTGGAGCATCATTGTATGCTGAGATAACCTCTTCCAGAACCGTCATCAATTCTTCTACATCCTTCCATTCCCTCTCAGCGAGTCCATTTGTAGCAGGTCTATGTCGTGTAATCCTTACGTGCACAATCCCTTTTCAACTCGATAATTCTCCGCTCGATCTGGGGGTCGATAGTTTTAGGATTATGCACAGCATGGCTCCTCGGTTCACGAAGACCTTTTATGCCTTCTTTCTCATATCTGGGCTTCCAATGATAGTATGTTTCGCATCAAGATGGTAATAACAAATCTCGTGGTTTTTTACCTCAGCTATACAAACACAAGTTTTTAAATCAGCAATCGTCCCAGAAATACCACAAGGTCTACGATCTCGAATTTATATTCACGCTCTGCTTCGTTCCCCTCCCTTTCCCTCTCCTTCTCCTTCTCATGCTTCAAACAGTTCAAATGCGCCAGGCATTTCGGACAGGTGGTGACCAATAAATCCGCACCACTTGCTTTTACTTCCGCCAGCCTGAAAGTCCTGAGTGCTTTACTCATATCGTTGCAGTTCATCATCCCACTAATACCACAGCATAGCGAATTGTCTTTATAGTGCTGCAGTTCTATGTATCTCGCCCCTGACTTCTTTATCGCATCCCTCGGGGCTTCGTATAACGGGAAAACCTTCAACGCACATGGGTCATGGTATGTCACTGTTATGTCCCGTGCTCTCTCGCCAGCCGCTATCATCCTCTCACTCAATAATTGTGATATATGTATCACTTCTATGCCCTCCAGGTCGTAATATCTATTGAAAGTAAGAAATCCCTCGGCACAGCTTACTATTAGCTTCTTTATACCCAGTTCCTTTAGCTTTTTTGTGTTATACGTAGCAAGCTGCTCGAATACTGCGTGATTACCCTGAAAAAGTACATCGTGGCCACAACATTTCAAACTCACTATTCTCGGCTTTATCCCGATTTTATTCAGTAGCAGGACTGCATAATCGCCTATCTCATGGAAGTTCACGCCGACATCCATAAACAGGTCGAGATAATCCAGACAGCCTGGGAAATAGGCATACTCACTATCCTCAGCCGTTTCGCCTTTAAACTCCACGGGTACGCCTTTGTCAAAACAGGTCATGAACGAGGCAATCTCAGAATATACACGGTGTGCCAGAATATCAGTATTGACCTTCTCTTCTCGTCTCAAATCCAGTACAAGAGACGGTAAATCCACACCCTGCGGGCATATAATACTGCAATTTTCACATATCAGACAGTCCCATAGCCCATTATTATCTTTGCTATCCGCAATGTCTGCATTGATATTATACAGAATACTACGCGGATTGAACTTAGAGACCCTACGCAGCGGACATGCTGCTGTGCATTCCCCACACTGGTAACAAAACCGTGATACCCTCAATACTTCTTCTTCTTCTTCTGAAGTTAGTGCATTCATCTCTCTTCTCTTCTCTACTCTTTGCATAACCTCAAACTTTGTCTGCTCAGCTCAACTCAGTGTGTGATAACTCGCTCGCTCATATCTCTTCTCCTCTCCCCATTCTTTAGTCGCATCTATGCCCACCTTTGTGGTGAGCGCGTCTTTGGCTGAAGAAGGGTCAAGTGACGAACCCTTCACTCCGGGTATGAGCACTATATCTTCATTCCAGCGTACCCGTGTTGCTATCGCATACTCCACGTCATCTGGATTAAATATGTCTATGTCGTCATCCACCACCACAACGTGTTTCAGGCTGGGATGTGCCGCGAAGGCAGCAATCACCGCATTCTTTGCCTCGCCTTCGCCCATCTTATTTATCTGCACCACGGCATGCAAATAACAACATCCACCTTCGGTCAAAAGAACGTTCTGTACCCGTGTCACACGCTCCACCGCCCGGAATATCAACGGTTCGTATGGCACACCCATAAGCAACCTGTGTTCACAGCCCGAAGGGAGGATAGCATGATAAATCGGATCTCTTCGGTGATACATCTTCGTAAGCGTGATAACCGGTTCATCTCTTATCCTGTCATAAGTGTTGGTAATATCCAAAAAAGGACCTTCTTTCGCTCGTGCTTCACCTATGAACCCCTCTAAAGCGAATTCCGCATGGGGTACCGCCACGCCATTATCCAGTCTGAAAAGCTCCACCGGTTGCTTCTTCTTCAGCACTGATGCGTATTCAAACTCTCTACCCGGAGGTACCCGTGTGGCTGCGGCAAAAAGAATCACGGGGTCCGTTACACCTATGGCTATTCCCACTTTTAACGTCTCTCCTCTTTCTAACGCCGCTCGGTGCATCTTATACAGGTGCCGGGGTGGCACAAGCCTTACTGCTAAGTGCCTGTCATCCAGTACCATCATCCGGTGAAAAGAAGCATTCCGAACTCCGTTCAATTCCGCCACGACTATACCCGCAGTGATGTAGGCGCCGCCATCACCCCGGAAATGGGTTAATATTGGCAAATCGCCCAGATTCGGCGCTCTTATCACTTCCTTCGTGGGTGAATCCTCCACTATTCTCACCTGCCCACCCTCACCGCTATCGGATACCTCTGCCAAAGAGGGTGCGATCTTCTTCGAAGAGGTCCCGAGTAACTCCGCAAGTATCTCTCTTCCACCTAGAACGTTCATTATAACTTTATGCGTACCGTCAACGGCGTGAAAAAAGATAGGTAGCCCCTTTCGCTCGTGCTCCACACAAATAGCAGCCAGCTCGTAATTTGATGATACGCTTCGTTCAATCTCTATCAGCTTACCCCTGCTCGCTAGCCGATTTTTGTATTCCTTCATTTCTAAACGTCCAGATTCATCACTTCTTTCGCATGGTCCTGTATAAACTTCCGCCTTGGCTCCACCTCCTCGCCCATCAGTAGCGTGAATATCCAGTCTGCTTCTGCCGCGTCATTCAAATTCACACGCTTTATGCACCTCGTATCTGGATTCATTGTCGTCTCCCACAATTGCTCGGGATTCATCTCGCCCAGACCTTTATACCGCTGAATTTTTACACCCGCATCACCCTCATTCACTTCTAACTCAGTTAGAATCGCCGCGTATTCGTCATCTGAGAAGGCATATCTCGTGTCTTTGCGGCTCTTTACCATGTACAACGGCGGCAGCGCGATATACACGTGGTTCGCGCTTACTAACTCAGGCATGTAGCGAAAGAAGAACGTAAGTAATAGCGTTCTTATATGCGCACCGTCAACATCCGCATCGCTCATTATGATTATCCGGTCATAACGTGCTTTTTGCAACTCAAAATCCTCGCCAATCCCCGCACCCAGTGCAGTAACAAGTGCCCGGATTTCGGTACTCTCCAATACCCGGTCCAACCGCGCCTTCTCCACATTCAATATCTTACCACGAATGGGTAGAATCGCCTGAAAGTTCTTATCGCGTGCCTGTTTCGCAGAACCGCCGGCAGAATCACCCTCCACTATATATATCTCTCTCTTCGTCGGGTCTTTCTCAGAACAATCCGCAAGCTTTCCGGGTAGCGAATCCGCGAAAAAATCTTTTTTACGTACTATTTCTCGTGCATGCCGTGCTGCTTCTCGTGCTCTCGCTGCTTCCAACGCTTTTCGTAATATACTATCCGCATCTCTTGGATTCCCTTCCAGGAATTCACACAGGTGCTCTCGCACAATTGATTCCACAATGCCTTTTACTTCGCTATTTCCAAGTTTCGTCTTCGTCTGTCCCTCGAATTGCGGGTCTTTCAGTTTTATACTTATTACCGCCGCGAGTCCCTCTCGCACGTCTTCACCGTCCAGAATAACCTTCTTGAGCAGGTTGTTCGCTCTACCGTATTCGTTAAGCACCCGGGTCAACGCCGCTTTGAACCCGCTTACATGCTTACCCCCTTCCACAGTCTTCACGTTGTTCACGAAGGAGAAGATATTCTCCGTGTAGCTGTCGTTATACAGCAGCCCGAGTTCCACCTTTACTCCATCCTTATCGTCTTCAAATACTATTGGCCGGTGCAATTCGTGCTTATTCCTGTTTATATATTCCAGGAACGAAACAATGCCCCCATCATACTTGAACGTACTCGATTCGCCAGTTCGTTCATCAATCAAATAAAGCGAAAGCCCTTGATTCAAAAATGCCAGCTCTCGCACTCGAGTCGCTAAAATATGGGCATCGAATTCGTGAACACTGAAGATACTACTATCCGGCTTGAATGTTACCTTAGTCCCACATGTGTACCTATTGCCCTCATCAGCCGAATAATTCAACTCTTTTAACTCACATGTCGGCTTACCTCGCTCGTATCTTTGAAAATATCTTCGACCGTTCCTTATCACTTCCACCTCCAACCACGCTGAGAGTGCATTTACAACCGAAATGCCCACACCATGCAGACCGCCAGCCACTTTATATACCTTATCGTCAAATTTACCCCCGGCATGCAACTTCGTCATCACCACTTCCACTGCCGAAAGGTTGTATTCATCGTGAATATCCACGGGAATCCCCCGCCCGTTGTCCTGTACTGTTATGGAGTTATCTGTGTGGATTATCACGTCTATGGTGTCACAAAAGCCTATTAGCGCTTCGTCTACGCTGTTATCTATCGCTTCGTTTACTAAATGGTGCAGTCCACGGGACGCGGTGTCCCCAATATACATTGCAGGTCGCTTTCTCACCGCAGTTAAGTCCTTTAGCACCTGTATATCCTTGGCGCTGTATGCCTCTTCTTTCATAATCTATCTATCTGTTAATAGGTACGATACATTTAAATAAGGGCGATAAAAATTAAAGAACTGTTTTTTTCGCTCTTACCCTTCCTGTACTGACGAAAATACTCCCTTTAGCCCTATACTATTCACCAGTATCATATTCAGCCGCACCAATAATGCGAAAGATAGCCCGATGACCTCGCCATTCGGTATGCCAAGCAGGAGGAACAGTACCGCCGTTGTGCCTTCCATTAGTCCCAATCCCGACACGGTTACAGGAACGAACCGTAGAATGGTAATCAAAGGATGAAGCAGGAAATAAGCCCCAAAACTTAATTCGGTGATGCCCAGCGCTAAACCAATGAACTGCCATTGCAGTGCTAGAAGAGACCAGCAGATGAGATATATAATCAGGATAACATGAATGCTCCCGCGAATCGAGAGACTCTTATCCTTCATATTCTGATATTCAGCCTGAAATCGCCTGATGAATGGTATTTTAGCGAGCATACAACCCGATAACGCTTCGCCTGTCCATAATATCCAGAGCATAACCACACCTAATCCGCCAAAAATACAGCCTCCGATACACAATGGCACCAGCACACCTGCGCTTATCTTCACCGAAATCACAGTGATAAAGAATACTACCCCGATGAAGCCACCTACGACTTTTAAAATGAACTCGATACCCTGTGGGGCAAGAATTGCTGCCATACCTTCGGGAATACTGCAATTTGTACAATTCTTCAAGAAATACGGAACGAGGAAAAAGCCTGTTCCTCCTGGTGTAACATCCGAGGCAATCATACCCGCGAGGTGTGCAGAGACAGAATGCAGGAAAGAGACCTTACTACCCATCTTTACCAGCAGATAGTAGAGACGATATGCCATAAAGAGATTGTAGCACAGATAGGAAATGGCTGCGAATACGAAAAATAAAATATTCACGCGTAATATCGCTTCTATCACCTCATGAATGGCGATCTTATAAAATAGAAGTGCGAGTATGGCAATCCCAATAAGTACCTGGATGAGTCTTCTTTTATTATACATAAACCTTTCTTTAAAGAAGAAAGCATTAGCAAAGAAATAAAATTTTAAAAATTTTTCTTTTAGTGCAGGTTTTCTTTTTATAAAAAGAAAAAGTGCATGCGGAGGTCGCCGAGTGGACAAAGGCGTGAGGTTCAGGGCCTCATCCCGTAGGGGTTCGGGAGTTCGAATCTCCCCCTCCGCATCAAAGAACAAACATTACAAAGTCTTAGAAAAGAAAGAAAGAAAGAAAGAAAGAAAGAAATGAACGATAGCGAAGCGATGGCGATATTGGAACGGAACGTGGAGGAGATAGTACCGATAGCCGATTTAAAGGACGCTTTGGCGTCTTTGCCACGCACAAAAGGTACTTTAAGAGCGTATGTCGGGTTTGAGCCGAGTGGCGCTGTGCACATCGGGCATTTGCCTATAATAAACAAGCTGCGGGAACTGCAACGTATAGGCTTTCATGTAATCATACTGCTCGCCGATATGCACGCTTACCTGAACGAAAAAGGTACTTTTGAGGCGATAAGCGCGACCGCGGAATACAATAAGAAGTGTTTTGCGGCTGCGGGCTTGAGTGACGAGACAGAATTCATCTTCGGGTCTTCTTTTCAGATGCAGGATGAATACATACTGAATGTATTGAAGCTTGCGACCGCAACGACGGAGAAACGAGCACGGCGGAGCATGGATGAACTTTCACGTAGCAAAGAAGACCGGAAAGTATCTCAACTGATCTATCCACTTATGCAGGTGATAGATATGGCATTCCTCGATATAGATCTAGCGGTAGGCGGGATAGACCAGCGGAAGATACACATGCTTGCAAGGGAGAATCTGCCGAAGCTCGGCTTTAAAGCGCCTATCTGTATTCACACTCCACTGCTAATCGGTTTGAATGGTGAAAAGATGTCCTCGTCACTGGACAATTTCATCTCGGTGCATGAACCTGCCGAAGAGGTGGAGAAGAAGCTAAAAGCTGCGTTTTGCAGACCAGAAGTGGCAGATGGTAATCCGGTGCTGCAAATCTACAAGCACACGATATTTCCGGTGGTGGAAGAGGTGCGGATAGGACGTAAGACAAAATATGGCGGCGATGTAAGTTACAAGCGCTACGAGGATTTAGAGCGAGATTATATAGGTGGGAATTTGCACCCGATGGACGTGAAGACAACCGCTGCGTGGTATCTGAATGAGCTGCTGGCGCCTATTAGAAGCAGGTTATAACATGCCATTCAATCTTTGTATCTCCTCACATATCCTCAGATTGTTCACTGCCTGCGCGGGTGTTATCGTGAATTCGTCACCGCTCTTTACACACACAATAAACGTCTTCAATTCTTCCTTTAACGGTTCTACCTTATTAACCAGCACCTTCTCTATGATATTCTCCTGTGTGTACCGCTCTGCTTCTATTCCATATCGCTCTGGCTTTCGATAGACGTAAATCTCCTGATTCATGAAATCGCCCTCAACCGTGAATTCCTCCTCCTCGATATACACCGACCTGATCTTCTTTGATGCTTTTCGACTCGCGGACAACGCCACAATAGAGGAGCCGAATTTGATGACTACCTTGCTCAGGTCATCGTTTCCCACACTGTATAACTCATAAGCGCCGTTAAACAGGACGTTGAATACTAAGTCTATGTCGTGAATCATTAAATCCTCGACCACTGTACTGTCCGTAATCCTGACAGATGCCGGATTGTGCCTCCGTATCTCCACAAAAAGCGGGTTCTTTATTATCTTCCTGATTTCCCTTACTATGGGATTAAACCGCTCGATATGCCCAACACCTACAATTAGCGCCTTTGCTTCTATTAAATCCAGTAATTCCTCGCCCTCTTTTGTGGTCAATGTGATTGGCTTCTCGATCATGCAATGAACGCCATTTTCTATGGCAGTCCTGGCAGTATCGAGATGAAACCTTGTCGGCACACAGATACTTACCACATCTACCCGCGTCAGAAGCTCTTCTAAGGAATTACAGATGTTCACTCCGTACGTCTTCGCACTTTTTACCGTCGCCCTATCAACATCAAATGCGTAAACCTCGTCCACCTCCTTGAGTTCTGAATAGATTCTCACATGGTTCTTCCCCATTGCTCCCGTGCCTATAACTCCCGCTTTCATCTTAGCAACCGCTCTTACAGAGATATACCTCAATCAATCAATCAATCAATCAGTCAATCAATCCCATCCATAGACGCCAAAGCGCCGAGAGGGCATGCTTTTATACATACATCACACCGAATACACTTCTCCTCTTCCAGATTTAAAGTCCACTCATGGTCAAATGAGAACACACCAGTGGGACAAACAGAGATACAGGCACCGCAGTGGATACACCGCTCTTCATCCCATGCGATTAGTTTCATCAACCGTCGTACCTCAATACCTTTCTGCTTAAACCGCTCTACCACCTCCTCCAGTTTATCATTCGGGACGTCAATGATGACTTCGGCATGCACCGCATCCACTTTCGCATGCTCTATATTTATCTTCGCACCTGTTTCCAGGATTACTTCTGCCATATACGGCGTTCCGTGTAAACGTGGCGAGTATCGCCTCAATAGCAACTTCATTTTGTCCGTATTATAATTGTATGTACTCTTATAGCTATAAATTCGGATGGCTTTCTTAGCGGTTGGAGGTACCGTACTACCGGATGAAAGCAAGGCTAAGACTAAGGGATTTTGTGGTAACAAAGCGAGACTGGATTTTTTCCGTGGTCAGTTATGAGCTGCCGGGAGAAGAGGAGTCAGTAAAATGCCTTCTGCGTTACGTCCCGGACGAACAAGGTGAGCGCGTATCCGAACGGGGCAGATACCACAAACTGGACTTTTACGAGAGCTACGAATTCCTGAAACGGTATCGTCCGGAGTATGTAAAAGACGTGCATGTTGTCCCAAAAGGAGATATAAAGGCGATTTTGCGACCAGAGGTGCAACTTCCGGTAATCGCCGGTCGAGAAGCGCAAATCCGGACTATCTATGACCTGCTGCGTGGCTACGTGTCCGGGGATAGAATAGGCATCACCGGCTCGTTCTTGTGTGGACTCAACGGAGCAGGGTCGGATTACGATTTCGTTATCTACGGCCGTAAGAACTTTAATACGGTGAGAGCGGTGATAGAAGAAGCGAAAGAAGCAGGCATTATTATTCAATACCTGAAGGAAGGAACGTGGCGGCTGATTTACACGAAGCGGAACCCGGAATTGAGCTACGCGGAGTTCGTCACGCATGAAAAGCGGAAGAGAAACCGGGGTGTCATTGGGGGCAGATACTTCGATCTCTTATACGTCAGAGATTGGTCGGAAATAGAGCAGTTAGACCGCAGGATTTATGCGCACGGTGAACGAATGGGGTATGCTAAGATAACCGCGACAGTGAAAGATGCCTCGTTCGCATTTGACAGTCCCGCAATCTACGAAATAGAGTACGCCGGAATAGACGAACTTCTTTCTTTTACGCATACATATACAGGGCAGGCGTTGGAAGGCGAGAAGATAGAAGCTCGTGGTGTGGTGGAGAAGACGAGTTATGGAAGAAGGCTGGTGGTCGGTACGACACGAGAAGCGAAGGGAGAGTGGATAAAGTCGCTTTCTTTATTACAGTTATGAACCTCAAAGTAAGGATCATTGCGGATCAGAGAGAAGAGCGGATTATAGAAGTGTCGCAGGCAGATACATATGAGGATGTACTGAAAAGAGAGGGGTTGAATCCGGTGGAAGTGGTGGTGCTTCGCAATGGAAAGCCAGTGCCTGAGGATGAAACAGTAGACAAAGGTGAAATAACCATTATTAGAATTGTGTCCGGAGGGTGAGAGGGGCTAGACTATTTCTTAATATGACTAAGATAGTAGTATATGTATATATAGTCAGGAGCTGACTGACCCGGATATGAGAACGGCAAACATAAGAAGGGTGACGGAAGAGACGAATATTAAGGTAGACCTGGACATTAACGGTGTGGGGCGGCATGAGATAAACACCACGATAAAGTTCTTTGACCACATGCTTGCTACTTTCGCAAGGCATGGCTTTTTTGACCTGGTAGTGAAGGCAGAGGGTGACCTGAGCCACCACATCGTAGAAGATGTCGGCATCTCCCTGGGTGAGGCGTTTAAAAAGGCAATGGATGGTGGTGCCGGCGAAAGAGCGAAGACCGTGAGATACGGCTTTGCTATCGTACCTATGGACGAGTCAATAGCAAGTTGCGCAGTGGACATAGGCAGTATAGGCGGAGAAGGTAGAAATTACGCCGTGTTCGAGGCTGACTTAGGTACGGGACGGGTGGAGGACGTTAGCACTGAGAACATACCCCATTTCTTCAGGTCGTTCGCCACACATGCAAACTTCACTATTCACGTCTATGCAAAGGGCGAGAATGAACATCACAAGATAGAGGCGGTCTTCAAAGCGCTGGGGATTGCATTAGATAAGGCAACGCAGATAGAAGAAAGGCTTAAAACGCAGGATTAAAATGAGATTCATTGCAACTGTCTTCTATGGATAGATAGTGTTCAAATCGAAAAAGTATTTCATCAAGATTTAGCACTTTTCTTCCCATTATTAATAGCCCTTCCGCTCTCAAAAGTTTTAGTTTCGTTTCCACACCCAGACTATAACCGCCAACGTCACCATTACTTCGCACTACACGATGACAGGGTATAAATATAGGATACGGGTTCTTCGCAACTGCCTGTCCTACGGCACGAGCAGCGTGAACTGAGCCGGTTATCGCCATTGCTATCTCGCCATAGGTAGTTACCCGTCCGTTTGGTACCTGCTTTACCCTTTTCAATACTTCTTTCTGGAAGTTGCCGCTCATACATTGTATTTGTTTAGCTCCTTTTTGTAACCACGAGATTAGACATCGTGGGCTCTGCCCACGTCCCCGCAAACCCGGAAAGGGTTTATTTCACGAGAAAAAGAATAAAATTAACATAGTTTCAGTACACTATTAGCTACTTTATTCCAAAATAATTATAATTTCTTGTGCTAATCTTGTGAAATCTTGTGGTTTTTTATGTAACTATACCAATACCCCATATTTATTCATGATGCTCAGCTCAACACGGCTCTATCGTTGCCGGTGGCTTAGAAGAAATTGCGTAGGTCACCCAGGTCACACCTTTAACTTCGTTTGTTATTCGTTTACTCATGCTCTCCAGCACCTCGTATGGTAGCTTCACGAAATCCGCAGTCATCGCCTCTTTGGACTCAACCACCCTTATCGTAACGATTCTACCCACACTTCTCGCATCGCCAAGGACGCCCGTAGCGACATCATCGCCCACCACAGCAAACGCCTGCCAGACCTTATCATACCACCCACTCCGCCTCATTTCCTCCTCTACAATGTGCGATGCTTCACGACATATCCTGAGTTTATCTGCCGTGACTTCTCCTATTACTCGCGCTGCGAGGCCTGGACCCGGAAAAGGGTGCTGGTTCAGTATCTGCGGTGGCATCCCGAGTTCCTTCGCTACTTCACGCACTTCATCCTTATACAAATCCTGTATTGGCTCTATCAACCGTAGCCCCAGCTTTTCGGGTAGCCCACCCACGTTGTGATGCGATTTTATTCGCGATGTTTTTTTTGAGCTCGCGCCTGCACTTTCTATTCTATCCGGATATATAGTACCCTGGACGAGGAACTCCACATTTCCCCGTCGCTTCGCCTCTTCCTCAAATATAGTTATGAACAGTTCGCCTATTACCTTACGTTTCGCTTCGGAGTCCTTAACACCCTGCAATCGCTTCAGGAAACGCTCCTTCGCATCTACAAACACCAGTTGCATCCTGAAATTATTCCGGAACGTCTTCAGAACTGTCTCTTTTTCGTCTCTTCGCAGTAGTCCATTGTCAACAAAGATGCACGTGAGCCGGTCGTTGATGGCGTTATTTACAAGTAAAGCAGCAGTAGAGGAGTCTATTCCACCACTGAGCCCACATATCGCCCGTCCATCACGACCTACCTCGCGTTTTATCTCGTCTACCTTAGCTCTAACGAGAGATTCAATCGTCCAATTTCGCTTGCAGCCACAGATATTATATAAAAAATTACGCATGATCTTCTCGCCCCTCTCCGTATGGTGCACTTCCGGATGGAATTGTACGCCATAGATATTAGAGCGCCGAAACGCCGCTACCGGTGTATTCCTCGTATAGCCGATTATATCTGCACCATCAAACCGCTCTATTACGTCACCATGCGACATCCACACGTTTATCCGGTTGTTTTCTGCTACCACTTCAAACAGGTCAGAATCTTTAAAAAACAGTTCGGTTCTTCCATATTCACTCTTCCACCCTTTCCCTACTACTCCTCCAGTTATAGACGCCATCAACTGTGCTCCGTAGCAAATGCCGAGAATGGGGATGTCCAGGTCAACAATCCCGGGACTGCATTTCGGACTATCGGGTTCGTGAACGCTAAAAGGACTTCCGGACATGATAAGCCCTTTTATCTTACCTGCGCCTTCTTCTCTCTCTATACCTTTTTTAAGCTCCTCTAAGGGTGTGTCATAAGGGATAAGCTCAGTATATATGCCTAATTCTCTACACCTTCTCACGATGAGGTGGCTGTATTGCCCGCCGAAGTCGAGCACCACGACTTTGTCCTTCTCCTCTTCTCGCTCCTCTATTATGTTCTCCTTCATTTGTCATCCTTATTTTATTTATAACTTTTGTATTTATTTAGCTCACCGCAAACAAAGCTCATTGACGAGCAATTTTTTTAGCCCATTATAGACATCTTTTCCCTGTAACCGCCACGTGGCGAAGACCGAAGCGATGTACTGGTTAAGAAGTTATATTCTATTCTAAAAAGAATCCTTAAAGAAGAAAAAGCAGAAAGAATCTGCAATTATATTAACAAGGAATTGAGATTGTTCCGTGATGCTTTGCTGGAGCTGGCTAACAACTCTTTCAATCAGATAACGACTGTAATACTGCTCACAGCAGCAATATGGATGTC
>JBAQFZ010000121.1:0-9458 GCA_049287525.1 Halobacteriota archaeon
GATGCACCTTATTAAAGTTTATTCTGCAACAACTTTAATATAATCTTGTGGCATCTTGTGGCTTGCTAAATATCTTCTGTGAGACATGGTAAAACGAGCGGAACTGAAACGAGACCAATATTACAAAAGAGCGAAAGCGGAAGGTTACAGGACGCGTTCAGCATACAAATTGATACAGATAGAAGACAGATACAGGTTGATAAATGCGGGTGATGTCGTGTTAGACCTGGGTGCGGCTCCGGGTGGCTGGTCTCAGGTAGCAAAAGAGCTGGTGGGAGATAAGGGGCTGGTAATTAGCGTAGATGTGCAGCAGATAGAAACGCTGGATGGGGTGATATTAATAAAAAGTGACATAACCGAAGTAGAAGCGACAATAGCAGCGGTAAAAGAGACGCTTCTTTCGACAGGTCGGACTACCGTGGAGGTTGTGATTTCGGATGCAGCGCCGAACCTGAGCGGGAACAGGGATTATGACCAATTCCGCTCCTTCGAACTGAGTCAATCGGCATTGAATATTGCTGTGGCGCTCTTACGGGAAGAAGGTAACTTTGTGGCAAAGATCTTCCAGGGCGATTGCTATAACCAATTTTATAGGGCTGTGAAAGAATGGTTCAGGAACACAAAGGCGTATTCGCCCGTAGCGTCCCGTAAAAGAAGTGCCGAGGTTTTTGTCATAGGGCGGGGGTTTATTAGCTCAAAAAGGACGTAGTAAGTGCAACTGATATAATATATAAAACAACTACTACTTTTCGTTCCAGGAAAAGGTTCTTTAAGTTGCCATCTCATTAACACCTATAGACTATGACTGCGACTTCCAGCTACTACCATGAAATGTTAAAAAAGCACTTAGAACTCGAGCTCGGAATAGCGCAAGAAGCGCGGAAAAAAGGTCTTGACCCGGCGCTTCAGCCCGAAATCCACATTACGAAAGACCTCGCAGAGCGAGTCGAGGCACTTATGGGCGTAGAAGGTGTAGGTGCGCGAATACGTGATTTGGAACGTGAAGGTTATGGGAGAGAGGAAATAGCACTAAAAATAGGGTACGACTTCGCAGAAGGTAAATTCGGGAAGTATAAACGCGTTGAGGTGATAGAGCATGCCGTCAGGACGGCAGTGGCGATTCTCACAGAGGGTGTAGTTGCAGCGCCCTTAGACGGGATATCGCGTGTTGAAATAGGAATAAATGATGATTCCAGCGAATATGTCAAGGTATTTTACTCAGGTCCGATTAGAAGTGCAGGTGGGACGGCGCAGGCACTCTCCATATTAGCTGCGGATTATATAAGACGGAAGATGGGATTTGCCGCGTATTCGCCACGCGAGGAGGAGCTATGGCGGTATGCACTTGAGGTCTCGGCGTATGCACAAATAGCCAACTTGCAGTACACACCTTCTGACGATGAGGTAAAGGAAATAGTAAAGCACTGCCCTATATGCGTTGATGGCGAGCCAACCGAGGAACGAGAAGTGGGGGGTTATAAAGACCTCGAACGGGTGGCAACGAACAGGATAAGGGGCGGGATGGTGCTTGTACTTACGGAAGGGATAGCATTGAAAGCGCCGAAGATAAAACGGCATGTAGATAAACTCGGCATCGAGGGCTGGGACTGGTTGACTAACCTGATAAAAGCGAAGCGGGCGAAGGGCAAGAAGAATTTCCTGGATGATTTAATCGCAGGGCGACCGGTATTTGGGCATCCAGCGAAGAAAGGTTCCTTCCGGCTTCGATATGGTCGTGCCAGGAACACCGGCTTTTCGGCTATCGGCATGAATCCGGATACAATGTCTTTGCTTGGGTTCATCGCTGCGGGGACACAGATAAAGCCCCAACTGCCGGGTAAAGCTGCTTGTGTCGCACCTGTGGATTCCATCGAAGGCCCGACGGTGAAATTGAAGAACGGTGACCTCGTCAAATTCAAAACTTCAGAGCAGGAATGCGGCATAACCGGCGATATAGCGGAGATTGTAGACCTGGGAGAGGTTCTGATAGATTATGGTGATTTCTTAGAGACCGGGCATCGTTTAGTACCCGGTGCATACTCACATGAATGGTGGCTAAAGGAGCTGGCGGCGAAGTCGCAGGAAGAAGCGGTGAAATGGCTGTTGCAGCTCCCGACACAGAAAGAAGCAATTGAAATTTCGTCACGATATGACGTGCCCTTGCATCCTGCATATACCTACCTGTGGGAGGATATAACAGAAGAGGACCGGAAATATCTGACAGAATGGATCTCTGGAAATGGCTTTTTAGAACGTGCATGCGAGAAATATGACAATAAAGTGACATTATATATACCCGAAGATGAACGAGTAAGAGTGATTTTAGAAGACCTGCTCGTTCTGTATTATAAGAAAGAGTTGGGCAAAAACGACTCGCAAGTTCCGCTGTTAACGATAGAATGGCCGGATGCTCTGCTAAGATGTTTGGGGCTGAACGATGCGCTGAAGAGCGACAGCACAGTGGCGATAAAGACCAGAGCAAAAGCCCCGACACGAATTGGTATGCGAATGGGAAGGCCGGAGAAATCACGAGAGCGAATGATGACTCCCGCACCACATGCCATCTTCCCGCTGGGTGATGCCGGTGGCAAGAGCAGGTCTTTGAAGGAAGCATTGAAGAGAAAGGAGATAGAAGTGGAGATCGGGATGCGGAGATGCCGGGATTGTGGTCACGAGTTTTTAGCCTGCTGTTCGATTTGTGACCGGTGTGGGTCGTCTAATTTCCGTAGTCTGGAGACTCAAACGGTATCGAATAACTCTGCAAGGGTCAGAACCATAAATAAGGGCTGGAATAGGGATAACCGGAGGAGCATAGATTTGTGGCATTATTATGAGGATACGATAAAGAAGCTGGGTGATGACTACGATATTACTAAACAGGACGTGAAATGCGTGACTGGGCTCATTCCGAGTCGTAAAGTGCCTGAACATTTAGGAAAAGGTATTTTACGGGCGAAACATGGTGTGTTCGTCTTCAAAGACGGCACGATACGATACGATTTCACTAATTTACCGTTAACGCATTTCAAACCGATAGAAATAGGTTTAAGTGTTGAACGAGCGAAAGCGTTAGGGTATTCACATGATATAGAGGGCGGGGAGTTGATAAACGATACCCAAATATTAGAGCTTAAGCAGCAGGACATTATTATCTCGGTTAATACCGTTTCGTACTTGCTTAAGGTCACGCATTTCCTGGATGAGTTATTGGAGCGGTTTTATGGGTTGTCACGTTATTATAAGGTATCAAGTAACGAAGACCTCGTAGGGCAGCTCGTGCTTGGACTGGCACCGCATACTTCGGCCGGGATATTAGGTAGAATTATAGGGTTTACACGTGTGTCCGCCTGTTATGCTCATCCGTTTTTCCATGCCGCGAAGCGCAGGAATTGTGACGGTGACGAAGATTCAGTCATTCTTTTGCTGGATGCACTGCTCAATTTCTCGTTATCATTCCTGCCGGATAAGATAGGCGGCAGGATGGATGCACCTCTGGTGCTCATTCCGTTTATCAATCCAAAAGAGGTGGACAAGGAAGCGCATAACGTATCCATTACGAAGGAGTATCCGCTGAGTTTTTACGAAGCCGCTGCTTCCGGTGAGTCAGCAAAAGAGCAGGATATAGAGACAGCAGTCACCCGAATAGAAGAGCCTAAAGATGTTTATGGGTTCAGGTACACGAATGAGACCTCGGACATCGCTGCGGGTCCTTTGAATTCACTATATAAGACGCTGAACTCAATGCAGGATAAAATGGATGCTCAACTGCGATTGGCAACCATTATAAGAGCGGTGGATGAACGGGAAGTGGCGGAAATGGTCATAAAGAACCATTTCCTGCGTGATATAAAAGGTAACCTCCGCGCATTCGGTTCACAGAAAGTGCGGTGCAGCAAATGCAATGCGAAATACCGGAGGATACCATTGAGTGGTAAATGTAATAGATGCGGCAGCAAGTTACTGCCTACGGTGCACGTGGCAAGTATAAAGAAATATCTTGGCATATCGTTACGCATTGTGAATGAGTATCACATCACGGATTACACGCGACAACGGCTGGAGTTGTTAAAGAACGATGTGGACTTGCTCTTTCCCGTGGAGGAGAAGCAGAAATCGTTGTGTGATTTCATGTAAACATAACATAAATAACATAAGGAGCCCGAATCCCGAGATAAGTAGAATGAAGAACAAATAGGTATGGAAACCGAAAGATTGAGGAGAATAATAGATGAAAGGGCAGTCGGTAGTTATGTCAGGAACAAAGCGTTATGTTGATGAGGATTCCTTCAAGGCGATTACAAAGGTTAGAAGAGAGAGTGTGTCTAAGGGCAGGTCATTAGAAGATTTTTTTTAGGTAAAAAAAATCATGCCTAACAACAACCAGCGCATGAAAAAGGACTTTGCAAGACTCACATGGAGCTCAAAAACAAGAAGAGCGCCCAACCCAAAAGATATTGACTTCCAAACCGCAGAGATGGTAATACCCAATCCACAAAGAGACCAGCTAACCATCGCCCAGTTCAGGAAACTTGCGGAATACGAAATAGACAAAACGAAGATGAACCGGCTTATATGGGGCGACAACATGCTTGCGATGCAGGCTCTACTCGCTTCCGGCTACGAAGGCAAAATCAATCTCATTTACATTGACCCGCCGTTCTGGACCGGTGAAGATTACTATGCGAACTTTGTGATAGAGGGCAAGGAGATAACAAAGGAGCCATCAGTAATAGAGCGGCTTGCGTACAAGGATATCTGGGCGGGTGGGATTGACTCGTTTTTGGACATGCTGTATCCGCGATTGCAGTTGATGAAACGACTTTTGGCTGAAAATGGATGTATCTACGTTCATGCTGATTGGCATATCGGCCATTATGTGAAGATCATTATGGATGAAGTTTTCGGCAAAGAAAATTTTATGTGCCAAATCATATGGAAACGTTCGAGCATTAGAAAAGCCTCCTCTAATAAATGGCTGTCTGTAGACGATATGTTATTGGTATCAACTAAATCAGAAGATTACATATTCAATACTATCTATTTACCTTATTCAGAGGATTATAAAAAGCGTTTCAACCAAAAAGACGAACATGGATCGTATTATTGGATAGATATAGGCACATATTCAAAGGAGAGATTGGAAAAGCTGATAGCCGAAGATAGAGTTCGTTTCCCAAAAACTCCAGGTGCTCATCCTAGGATAAAGCATTATTTGCATGAAGGTAAAGGTGTTCAGCCAGACAATATTTGGACAGACATTGTCCCTATAAATTCACAAGCAAAAGAGGATACAACTTTTCCTACTCAAAAACCTGAACCACTTTTGGAACGTATCATAAAAACCTCTTCAAATGAAGGCGACTTAATTGCCGATTTCTTTGCAGGTTCCGGGACAACTCTAACAGTTGCAGAGAAATTGAACCGGAGATGGATCGGCTGCGATTTCTCTAAAGTAGCGATACAAATAACGAGGAATCGCCTCGTCAGCATAAACGCAAAACCGTTCCTGCTTGAAAATATCGGTAACTACCAGCGGCAAATGATTTACCTCCACGGCGGCAGAATATACGAAATGCAGCGAATCATTCTCAAACTCTACGGCGCTACGCCCCGTAAAGACTTCCAGGAGATGGGCGTAAGAGAAGCGGAAGATGGCGTCATTGAACTCGTTTATGTCAGTTATCCCGACAGACCAGTGGCGGCAAAGAAAGTGGAAGAACTCACTGAAATCGCAGAACGGCTTGACGGAACCGGCTATCGGAGATTAGTAATTCTCGGCTGGGATTACGAGTATAATTACGAAGAGATTATAAAACAAAGGAGAGAAGCGTCAGGAGAAAAAAGGAAAGTTGAAGTAGTGAATAAAGTAATACCGCCTGAGGTTTACGAATATTTGAAGCACGCGAAGAACGAGGAAGAAATTGAACCTCTCACAGGGAAAATATTTTTTCACGAGAAACCTTATCTCCGCCTTTCAATGCCTGAAATAGAATATGCAGGAAACAAAGCAGAAGTAACCATTGGCATTCAGCGCTACGTTATTTTTGATATTCCCATAGAGAAGGAAAAAGAGAGGTCGGCGGTAGCGGAAATAGCAAAGACAAATTTTGCTGCGCTCATTGACTACTGGGCTGCTGACTGGGATTATGATGGTATGGTGTTTAAAGCGATGTCGCAGGCGTTCAGGGGTTTTGGAAAAAGAGCGAAGACCGTGCCGGTTAAAATGAAGAAAGAACTGGAGACCGGTAAGCAATATACCGCTGCAGTTCGTGTTATTGACATTTTCGGGAGTGATGCTACTGCAATAACTAAAATAGATTTGAGAAAGGAGGAAGAGGCATGAAATGGTAAGGAAAAACGACAATTTCTATTCACAACTTTACTTGGCTGAAACCTTAAAAGGAGAAGTGGAAGGCTGGATGAATGAAGGCTATCCCGGAGTAACGCAAACAACTTACGAACTCCTTCATTACTGGTTTGACAGAGAGGAAGAAGCTGAAGAGAGGTTCTACGATTGCCAGAGAAGGGCAATTGAAACAGTCATTTATTGCCATGAGATACTGCAAGTGAGAAGTTTAGGCGAACTTTTTGAGAAAGTCGCACCGGAATTAATGCTAAGCAGCAAACCCATTTACGATGAGGTCATGAGCATTCCGTTCTCCAAATACTGCCTTAAAATGGCTACCGGCACGGGGAAAACATGGGTCCTAATCGCTCTCTTAATATGGCAGTATTTCAATGCGCTAAATAAAGAGAAGCCGCATGGAGCTTCTGGGGAGACAAAAGACTGGTATTCCTATCGGTTTCTAATCACTGCGCCTAATATTGAGGTTTTAAATAGGTTATTAGATGCATTCAAAGGAAAGCGAGACCCAGAAACTGGCTCAAGAGACCCGCAAGAGACTATCTACTACAACCCTCTCTTCATCCCCGAAGGCTGGCGATTCAAATTCCACCTGCAAATATTGGGACCAAATGATGTAAAAGCGAATACAAGCCCACCAGAAACCGCTTTCATCTTCCTTACCAACTGGCAGCAGTTCAGGCTCAAAAAGGAAGCGGAAAATCTCTGGGAAGGGTTGACTGGTGAGGATGTAGAAGAAGAGCCACGTGGCGAAATCATCGCGGATTTCCTCTCTGAGTTTCCAGACCTCGTCATAGTGAACGACGAAGCGCATCATGTGCACGGAAAAAAGACAGCGAAGAATGAGGAATTGGTGTGGAGAAGATTTATAAATGTGCTTCATCAGCGCCTTGAAGAGCGGCATGGAAAAGAAAAAGGGGTATTTATGCAGTTTGATTTCTCCGCAACGCCTTTCTTCGGCAGTGGTGCAAAAAAGGAGTATTTTCCTCACATTATTTATGACTATCCGCTGCTCGCAGCAATGAACGACATGCTCGTCAAACAATTATTTTTAGAAGAGAGGCAGGCGATTGCTGGTGAAAACCTGCGTGAATTGGATTTCAGAGCAGAAAGAGAGAAGCCGGAAAAAGGCGAGAAGAAAGGTGACATAATACGGTTATCTTCGGGGCAAAAAATCTTATTGGAGATCGGTAGAAAAAAGTTAGAGCAGTTGACCGAAGAGTTCAAAGAGAAAGAGGTTGATAAAAAGCCAGTTATGATGGTGTTATGCGAGGAGACGGAAGTTGCCAACCTCGTGGAAAAGCATTTTTATACCCTCTCGGGCGACACAGAAGTCCCTTATGACGAACACAAAGTCATGAAAATTCATACTGACTTGCCGAAAGATGGGTTAGATAAAGCAAGAAAGCGACTCGATAAAATAGATGTGAATGAAGACCCATTAAATGTGGTTATTTCTGTTTTGATGCTCCGAGAAGGATTTGATAGGCAAAATATATGTGTTACGGTAGTGCTGCGTGCAACTGAAGCGGATTTGCTTTTAGAACAGATTGTAGGCAGGGGTTTGAGATTGATGTTTCCAAAGGAGGACAATCCTGTGATAGGACAGGCAAAAGTTGAAGCAGTAGAAGATATAAAAAGAAATAAAATCCCCTCATCCTCCTTTGATTTCCTCTTCACCGTTGAACATCCAAGATTTCGACAATTCTATGAAAACCTCAGAAAAGAGGGATACCTGATAGGCTCAGGCGATACATCCAAGAAACCCTCAACAGGCGACCTTATCCCCGTGGATGCTATCCCTACGAGACTCAAAGATTATGACATTTACTGGCCTGTTCAAATCTATGACCAGAGCTCCATGCCGGATTTAAGCAAGATAGACCCTTCCACGCTTCCTAAATATAGTTTCCTCGAGGGGTTTTCCGAACTGAGAGCAAACATAGGTAAAATGGTTATTCAGGAGACACATGCCCCAACAGAAAAGAAGACAAGAATCTGGAAATTGGAGAACAAATATTTTGACTATAACCATTTCCTGAGCAGCGCAGCTCAAGCGGTGGCAAAGGAAGGGAAAGCGCACCTTCTGACCGGGCATCTTGCAGAAATCGCCGCTATCATTGATGACTATGTTTCCAATTATTTCTTTGGCGACGCCATTGACTTCTCAGACTCAAGGAATTATCAGGTACTCAATTTCGCTCTTATTTTCGACCAGATTGTGACCAGCGTGAGAAAAGCTATCTTAAACCTTATCGGTGAGATAAATTACGAAACGAGAGGTGTCTGGAAGAAACTATCAGATACGAGCAGGATAATGCTGAGAGAAAAACATTCTGTTGAAAGTTATAAGTGCATTTATCCCCGACAGGGGTTCTCAAGTGTAGGCGGCGGGTTTGAAAGGGATTTTATGCTGGATGTGCTAGAACCTTCCGTAGATGTGAAAGCATACGCAAAACTGGACAAAAAACACCCCCTCAGGATTCCCTACAGGGATGAGCATGGCATCCTGCGGGAATATGAAGTTGATTTCATCGTGAAAACCGCTGATACAATGTATTTAGTGGAGACGAAGGCAGACCGTGACTTAGATAAACCAACAACTATAATAAAAGCGAAAGCAGCACAGAGCTGGTGCCGGAGTGCATCCCTAGTTCGACCTCTGGACGGAGAAATAGAAGTAATGGATCAACCTTTACAGTGGGAGTATTTACTCCTATCCGAGAGTTTGTTCAACTCAAACAGAGGACAATCCTTTGAAAGTTTAGTCCCTTTATGCAGGGTATTAACGAAGCAGATAATTGCCGAGCAAAATAGGATTGGACAAAAAGATGAAATTTAAAACGTTACCGGATTTAGAAACATTAGTTGATTTTGTGGTTTCAAAGTATAAACCTGAGAAGATAATTCTATTTGGTTCTTATGCGAGTAAAACAGCGAGAAAAAACTCAGACATAGATTTACTAATTATAACCTGACTTTCTGCGTTGTATAGGCTACAACCCGAAAAGCCTATCCGCAAACCCCAACTTTTCAATAATCTCCTTTTGCTCTTTGGTGAGAACAGAAATTTTATCACGCAATTCTCCCCCAA
>JBAQFZ010000122.1:0-7813 GCA_049287525.1 Halobacteriota archaeon
GTCCCAGGCGGCTTTTCGGTCGGTTGATAACAACCCTCCCCCACATATACGCCATCTATATATATTTTCCCTGGCACAGGCTCTGTGAGCACAGTGATGTAACCGGGGTGATGAGCATTTACACGCACGAAGCCAAACCACGAACTTAAAAGTAGAACTACTAATAGCGTCAAGGCGATATTTCTCGTCATATAGATTATATCGTATTTCTAATATGACATCTATAAATCTTTCGGTTAGTGTAACTAAAATTAAACATTAAAGAACGAACGGTTTCACATCACTTTCTGCAGACTCGTATCAAACATCCGCTTCGTCTCTCGCGCAAGAGCATCAGGAAGTCCCGTAATATCCACATTCAAGAACCCGCGTATAATCACCGAAGTAGCCTCCTCCTCGCTCAAGCCCCGTGCCATCATGTATTGAATCGCCTCTTCCGCAACCTTGCCTATTGCAGCCTCGTGCGAAAGGTCCAGTTCTTTACGTGTCGCTTTGAGCTCCGGAATCGAAGCTATTTCCGCATTATCCGAAAGCATCAAGCCCCGGCATTCAATATGCCCCTTTGCGTTTGCTCCTTCACCCACGACATCACCACGTGCGATGACCTTCGCATTGTCGGCAGCAATCACCCTTGATATGATCTCAGACCTGCTTCCTTCGCCCCGAAGCACTGCTCTCGACCCGGAATCAACAATCGTATCGCCATGAGCATATATAATTGTCTGGAAGGTAGCCCTTGCGTTCCTACCCACGCAATAAGCAGTGGGATACATCTGGAGCGATTTAACAGGTGTCATCAAGATGTAGTTGCTGATAAAGACGCCGTCATCCTCAATCACCACTGCACTTCTTGGTCTGACCTCCATACCGGGGCTCCAGTTATGTATCATGGTAAACGTAATCTTTGCACCTTTCTTCACATAAAATTCGGACACACCGAGATGAAGTGCCGAATTGACCGCATGAGCAACGGAACAGCCGGTGATGATATGGAGCTCCGAGTTCTCCTCGGCAATTATGATATTGTGCACCTTCTGGCCGGTTTTATCGGAAGTGATGAATAGACAGGACTGCACCGGCATCGTTACCTTTTTGCCCGGTTCAGACCTGATAAAGTACCCATGCGTCTGCTCTAATTCGACTTCTGCTGTGTATTTGTCCTGGTCCACGGGCACTGCCGTCCATAAATAATCATTTAACCAATCATGTTTCTCTAAGGCATCTGTCGTGCTCATGAGCTCTAAACCCGGGTATTTTACCGCTGAAAAAATCACAGAACAGTCTTGCTGTAAAAAAGAACCTGCTCTGTCTTTCTCTGACGGTTCAATACCAGCATCGAGCAGGTCTTGCTTATATTCGTCTGGAAATTCAGCCAGTGAAGTGATGGCATCGTGCTCCTTCCCTGCGACATATTTCTCAAGTGCAATGTCTTCACCTAATGCCGCTTTCTTCGCCTTTGCGCGTTCCGCACGCACCATTAGCTCTTTCTTCTTCTTCGTCATTCCGCACTTACATCTTTACTGCATGCAACATAACTCCACACATCTTTCAAAACCATTCTCCATGACGTTCCTTGTTATCTCGCCCGGCATTCCGGAGCAGGCAATCCGTCCTTCAAGCATCACATGTGCACGGTCCACTTCTATGTGCCGCATTATAAACCCGCTATGCGTAATTATAAGCCCCGCTTTCTCTCTTTTGCTCGGCATCTTGTGCCTATCCATAAGCTCACTCATTATCTTGCCTATGAGCTCTATGTTCTCGACATCCACGCCAGAGTCTGGCTCGTCAAACATGACGAAGCCCGGCGATTGCGCGAGCAGTTGCAGTATCTCCGACCTTTTTACCTCCCCGCCCGAAAAGCCAAGGTTCACATCCCGGTTTAAGAACTCAACCGGGATATTAAGCCGTTTCGCAAGTGCTATCACGTCCTCGTCTATCCCTTCCTCTTTTCTTCCCCGTGCGATATTCACCATATCACCGAGCTTTACGCCTCTTATCTCCGGCGGATGCTGGAATGACATGCCCATACCTAATTTTACTCGCTCGTTGGTCTGCAAATTGGTTATATCAACACCCTTAAACGTTATACCCCCTCTTGTGACCTTATAAATGGGAAAACCCATGAGGGTCATCAAAAGCGTGGTCTTGCCACAGCCATTGGGTCCAAATAATACGTGCACCTCTCCTTCTTCTATATTAAGGTTTAAATCCCGTACTATCTCTTTACCGCCCACTTCCACATTCAAATTCTTTATTTCCAGCATTTTGCCTCCACACGATATATAATAATAAAAAAAAAAATGAGAAGTGGTAAAATGATTATTTCACTTCAATCTTTTTTACCTCTTCTACTACAACCTTCGGCATCTCTATCCGTAGTACGCCGTTATTGAATGTGGCATCCACTTTAGCGCTGTCCACCTCCGTGGGCAGAGGTATGGAGCGGTAGAATTTTTTGTAACTCCTCTCTCTTCGGATGTACCCCTCTTCCTCCTCTTCCTTCTCTTCCTTCTTCTCCGCACTGATTTCGAGCGTATCACCCCTTATATTTATCGTGATGTCGCTCTTTTCAACGCCCGGAATATCGGCAGCCACGATAATCTTGCCCGCTTTGTCCTTTATATCTACATAGGGCGCTGCGGTCTCTACGAGTTCTTCTCCCGCTGCGCCGGGCAGCGCTCGCCTACCAAAATACTCATGTCCCACCTCTCCAAACGTCCTGCTTATCAAGTCCTCCATCCTTCTTAACTCCTCAAACGGGTCCCACATATATCTCCTTCGCCAAACCATTTCTCATCTCACCTCTTATTAATACTCGTCTTGTATGATTTATATAGTTGCAACTATTATATAAAACTTTTCCCGTTTTTCATTTCTACTTCACTTCAGGAGATTGAAATGCAGAGTTTACACATTTTTACACCATTACGCTCACGATATGTCTTCCGAGCCGTTTCGCAAGTGCCATGATAGTCAGCATAGGAGGTGTGCCCGGCGCTTCCGGGAGGACACTTGCGTCTGCGATGAACAGCCCGTCTATTTCAGTCTCAAGGTTTGAGTTCACGACCCTCCCGATGGCTGCCGTACCTCCCGGGTGCGCTCCTCGCACTGAAGTTGTGCAGATGCTTTTTGGCTCTATACCTGCCTGCTTCAGGATTTCAGTGGCTATAATCGTTCCTTCAAGTAAAGCAGCAGAATCTTTACCGGTTATATACTTTTCAATCGTTCCATCTGCACGCACACTACCACTCATCTCATCTTTTATCTTTACCATCAGTCCGATGAGGTCGCGCTCCGTCACGTCATATCCTTTTTGATTCAGTATCTCCACCGACCGCCTGGCGAAATGCGGTGACAATATGAAATTTTTAAAAGCAGGGTCTGAAATCAATGCTTGCATCGTGCCCTCGAGATTGAAATTTATGCCCTTTATAATACCTGATACCGTGATGTATGAGTCAATGAAAAGGTTTTTACCCACTTCATCCGGGGGGAAGCCACTGGCTAGCAAAATGCGCGGCGTTTCTATTGCTCCTGCCGCTAATATCACCAGGTTAGATTTGATTTCTTTCCCATTTACGGATACCCCAAGCGCTCTACGGCTTTCTATTATGACTTTCTCAACTTTAGTATCTGGCACGACCTGAACACCCCGGCGTGTCACTTCCTCCACCCAACTTGCTGCGGTCCATTTCGCGTTTGTGGGACAACCGATGACGCATTCACCACAAGGCTTGCGTCTGCAGGTCATGCACTTATCGAAGTCAATCACCTTTGGCATCGGCACCACCTTATAACCGAGCTCAAAACTCGCATCCACGAGCTTTCTCGTCCCTTCTCCATAGCAATCCTCTGGCACGGGCTTTATTCCTATCTCTCTTTCCAACTCGCTAAACTCCGGTTCTAAATCAATTCCCATAGATTTCAGCTTGCGTTCGATGCTTCTCAGTCCATTTCCAGCAGTAACAAGCGTGGTTCCACCAACGCAGAGCGCTCTCGCAATTTCAACTCCCTGCCTGGATAATATTTTATTGTAGTACTTAACAGCATCCTCAGTCCTGGCGGGGGGACCAGCCTCCAACAGCACCACATCTTCGCCTTTTCCTCTCTCGGCCAGTTCCTTTGCTACCGCAATGCCGCCTGCACCCGAACCAACTATATTTATAGCCGCTTTCATTTTCCGGCTCTTCGCGATCCAACCAACCTGCTTATTGCCAATATATTTTAGATATGATGAATATATGGGTAAGGAATGCGTAGATTATTTGTCAAAGGTGTGTGATCTTATGATGGTGATTGCATTGGGGAAAGAATTTTGTAAACCTGAAAAGGGATCAGAGAGGAGGCAATTAAGAGGAGTACATCGGTGCGTGCGCGTTGGTAAAGAAATAGAGAGGTGAGTCCCGTTCTGTTCTTTGCTGAATTTCAATATAATCCCGGGGATATTCGCTGGTTAGGAGATCCGGTGGATTTTGTTATATTTAACGGTTATAGTGAGGCTAAGGATGCAGGAGATAAAAAACAAGCTGAATGAAATTGTTATCTGTGAGATAAAAACAGGCAAAAGCAGAGCGAGTGAGTGAGTATGAAAGAAGAATTAAAGAACTTATTGAAGGTAGGAGGATAAAATGGGATGAGTTAAACAAGAAACTGAAATCTCGTTAAAATCGTGGGAGGTTAGCGATGATAACGGTGCTCCAAGTTTGGTTATGTCATTCATGCATCAAATGACTACACCATCAAATGAACTCAACGGAATTACCTCACGACAAGAGCTTAGGCTTAATTCTGCCTTATTTTCCTCCTTCTCAAAATAAACTGTCAGAACAGCTTCCCCCTATTCATTATCTCATTCGGGTCCAGCACACGGAGGAACTGCTTCCAGACTTCAGCAAGATACCCTATTCTCTCCGCTGTCGGCTCTATTATACCTGCATAAGGCCTGAACCAGCCATAGATACCCAGCTCAAGTAGCCGGTGAAATTGCTTATCGTTATAATTCCTTAACTTCTCGCCGAATCCTGCGTCACTTCCGTCATAAAATACATCAAGCTCGAAATAGCAGAGCTGCCCGTGGAAACGGTATATCGGGTCAATATAGAAATGAACGTGGTCCTGAGGGATTCCAACTTCCAGCGCCGTCTTCTCGTGCACTTCATAATACTTCGCAGCCAGCGTTAAAGGCCCGTAAAGCCCGATGCAATGGTAATTTCCCCTTCCTTTTATGCCGAACACCATACAGCTCTTCTCCGCACCGCCCAGACTCTCATCCTCGAATGTTCGCGCGAACTCAGCCGGTAAATCCAGTACCCTACCACCTGATTCGTTCATATACTTACGTACCAGCGTATCCTTTGCCTCGAATATACCATCCACGCCTTCTACCAGCACGCACAACACGAACTTCGGCAGTTTCTCGTACGGGAAATCAAAAGTGCCGAAGATGCCTTTCAACCAGCTCTGGTTGTCTACTAACCTGATACTCGCTGCTAATTCATCGTGCATCAAATTGTAAATGAACTCCGTCGGCGTGCCCACATCGTCAAAACCAATGAAGTACTCTTTCCTGTTGTCATACAGCCGGTAAAGTTTCGCTGTTAATTCGGTCACCACACCGCACGTACCCGGATGTGCGCAGAACATACCCCCAAAGTCCGGTCCCACGCCGTACCTGAAATAAGGCATCTCAGAAAGCGCTCTTGAGCCAGTTTTTAATGTCTCGCCGTTCGGCAGTATCATCTCATACGAGATCATGTGATCATGGCCGTCCGTAGCCGAAGTTTGGTATATTCCACGCAAGTAATAATTTGCCAGTACGCTCACGGTAAGAGGTGCATCCGGAAATGCAGGTCGCAATTTGTACTTTCGCGTCTGCTCCAGTAACATACCAAATGTTACTCCTGGCTCCACGGTCGCGGTCTTCATCTCTGGGTTTATCTCCAGGATGCGGTTCATCCGGGAGAGGTCTAATAATATGCTGCCGTCATGAACCGGAATAGTCAAGCCACGCACGTTTATTCCCGTACTATACGGTATCACGGGTATTTTATGCTCATTTGCAAGCATCAAAACCGCTCGCACTTCTTCTTTAGTCCCGGGTCGCACGACACAAGCCGGATTTTTCGCGGGTACAAAGTGCCAATGTTGATCTCTCGAATACGATGTGCATATCGCACGGTCGTCAGTCGCATTCTCTTCGCCTACTATCGCTTGCAGTTTGGTTATTAACATTTTCTAATCTACACTCCTCTCCTCTTCTATAAATTTCATTTATATATTTACTTTTTTCTATCTCCCTCACTGCTATACACTCCCCCGGCAATCTGATGGATACATTGTTTTTAGACTTGACCACATTCATATTCTATCAAACTCCTTTGCTGCACAGATAGGTATCCAAAGGCACTACTTAGATAGACTATGTTAGGCAATCGACAAACCACCTTCAAAGCGCCGATATTTTTTAAACCACTTTTCAGACCTCAACCTTTATCTTCAGTTCTGTTTTTTTCTTACCCAAACACCTATTTACAAGCTCCACAACATCATACACATCCAGTTCTTCTTTCTCCGCAGCTTCCTTTAAATTCCGTTTACAGAACGGGCATGCACTCACAAGTGCTTCTGCACCCGCTTCTTTCGCTTCTTTCAGCCGTTCGGTAGCACTCCAAAGTGCAAAGTCATCGAATGCCGACTTCACGCCTCCACCAGAGCCGCAGCACCATGCTTGCTCCTTTTCTCGCTTCATTTTCTTTATATCGGCTACTTCGTTCAAAACCGCTCTTGGCTCTTCATATATACCTAAATCCCTGCCTAAATGGCATGGGTCGTGATAAGCCGCTTTCAGATTCTCCTTATTCAGGTTCATAGTTCCCAATCGTGTTAAAAACTGCGTGGAATGCACCAGTTCGACACCCATATCAGGGTAATTCTTCTCGAACGTCTTCATACAGCCGGGACATGTAAAAACAACGGTCTTTGCGCCACTCTTCTTTATCTCTTCAATGTTATGTGCCACAAGTTCCTTCGCCGCTTCTACCTGACCTGTTCTGAACAATACCGAGCCACAACACCATTCCTCACCCATCACCTGATATTTCAGCCTTAATTTATCGAAGATTTCAAGCATGGCATCTGCAATCTCCGGCACTCTATATCTGGCAGTACAGCCGATGTAATAGAGAACATCGGCATTTTGGTCGGTTGTTTCCGCTTTGTATTCATACTTCTCGCCATACGCATTTCTCGTTTCTTTTATCTTTTCCGCAATGTTCTTATGCACATCGAGAATCCAGCCTTTACTTGCCAGCTCGCTCCGCATCTCTTCAAACAGTTCTGGTGCTCCCAGCTCCACACTTGTTATTTGCTTGCACTTCTCGTAACACGCGCCGCATAACGTACAGGCATAGACCGAATTCAATAGCCCCTCAGACGGTTCTGTTATCTCGTCTTCTAATATCGCCCGGAAAATCTCCATCTTACCAGGTGCGTAAAACGCTTGATAGCCATAATATTGCCCGCTTGGGCATAACGGCAACCATTCCGCGTTCGGATGGAAGCTCGCAATGCTGCACAGCTTACATTTCACACAGTGGTGAATTGCACTCAAAATCTCTTCTTTTCCCAGTTCCATATCCCCTGTCTCACCTTACCGCTAACGTTTATTTTTATTTTATAATATACTAAAGTTGTTGCAGAATAAACTTTAATAAGGTGCATCACCGATGGAAAATAAGGTGATGAAAGGTGATAGGAGAAAAAGAAATATGGGAAAACCTAACGCTAATTCAATTACTTAGCGGTCTACCAG
>JBAQFZ010000123.1:0-3148 GCA_049287525.1 Halobacteriota archaeon
TTTGCATCCAAAAACTTCGTTTTCTATCGGAGGTCCCTTCTCATAACACGCAAATGTCATTTTTCTTCCACAATTTGGACAGTTTGGCGCCCATTTATTCACTTTCGTAACAAAGTCCTCGAATGTCACCTGTTTTAAACATCTCTGTAAATATCCGGAATATCTCCTTTTGGTTCTACGGCTGTAAGCACCATAATACCGTATCATTTTAAAATTTCGATCAGGAATGTGCTGAATCAATGCTTTAATTCTGTATTCTTTTGGGGAGATGAACGTAGAATCCCTCGCGATGTTTCTTGAAAAGGTGGTCTATGCACCCCGAAGGCGTCAGGCCTTATTTTAGCTTCGAGAATCTTTATATACATAAAAACTTATTGAGAGAGAAAAAAGAGGGAGGCAAGAGAAAATGGGTATGTTAGACCGCATGAGCACCATAGTGAAATCAAAAGTAAATAAGGTGCTGGATAAGTATGAAGACCCGAGAGAGACACTTGATTATTCCTATCAAAAACAACTGGAAGCATTGCAAAAAGTGAAACGAGGTGTTGCCGAGATAGCCACTTCAAAGAAGCGATTGGAATTACAAAAAGCGAAATTAGAGCAGAATATTAACAAACTTACCAGACAGGCGAAGGAGGCATTGAGCGTAAATCGAGAAGATTTAGCTACGCTTGCACTGCAAAGGAGAAAGCAACTGGAGATGGAGAGGGACGGGTTAACACAGCAGATTTCTGAGCTACAAGGAGAGCAGGAAAAACTTTCAAGCACCGAGAAGCGATTGGCTACGAAGGTCGAGGCATTCAGAACAAAGAAGGAGACCATAAAGGCGCAGTATTCCGCTGCGGAAGCGAAGGTTAAGATTAATGAGGCGGTGGGCGGCATCTCGGAAGAGATGAGCGATGTAGGGTTGGCAATCCAGAGGGCAGAAGGGAAAACAGAGAATATGAAGGCAAGAGCTGCTGCACTGGATGAATTAGTAGAGACTGGAGCATTGGAAGATTTAACCGGCAGTAAAGACCAGATAGAAAGTGAACTGGAGAAGATGAAAGCGGGAAGCGAGGTGAATCAGGAATTAGAGAAACTTAAAGAGGAGATGGGTAAGAAATGATTGTGAGGATTATGGGTGAAGGGCAATTCAGGGTGAACAGTGCAATCATGGACGAGCTTAATGAAGTTGATAACAGGATAGTGGAAGAAGTAGGGCGAGATAACGAGGCGAAACTTAGAGAGTTGCTAAGAGAGATAATTGACATCGTGAAACGAGGGGCGACTCCTTTAGACCCGGAAGAGATAGTGCAATCAAATGTAATAATCCCACCGGCGGATTTAAGCCTGGAAGAGGCGAAGAGAATCTTCTCCGGGGAAGGTATCATCCCGGACTAAAGCGGAGTATCCCACATGGGATACCAGTCTTCTATATCTTTCTCCACGGGTAAATCCGCTTCCATTTCCAGCAGAGTTCCCAATTTCTTCTCATATTGTTCGTCCCTCTCTCTCCCTTTTAAGGGAACAAACGGGTAAAAATTCCCTCTCTTATAGTTATATATAATATATATGCTCTGCCCCTCTTTCTCAAATTTGAATACCGAACTTAACAACGGTCCCTCAAAACCGTTCTCTATCAGCGTATCTGAGACGAGGTGCAGCGTGGTTACCAGATCTTCAAACTCGCAATCGGTGAGCACAATCCAGAGGTAACCGAATGTATCCTTTACCATTTTATATTCGGTAGCAGTTTCTTTCTTCGCTAGTTCCAATAACTCTTCCAGCTCCTTTTTCATGCGTTCAAACGTGGTGGAAGGAACAATTTTAAAACATATTCCCGCTTTACCTGCGGGCTGGATGTCCAGATTCGTCCCCAGAGTAACGTAAGCGGTAGAAATACTGAATAGAGCATCGGTTTTTGATGGTGCTGGTTTTACCCGTCCCAATAAAGCATCAAGGAATTTCATCGAAAGCCTTCCAGTCTACTTTCCATCGCTCTGAGTTTCTCTATCCTTTTTTCTAGTGGTGGATGCGTAGAGAACAAGTACATTATTGATTTGCCGGATATGGCAGGTATGATGAAGAAAGCATTCATACCTTCTACCTCGCGTAAATCTTTTGAAGGAACTTTCTTCATTACACCACTTATTTTTGAGAGCGCGGAAATCAAAGCAGGCGGATTACCCGTAATGACTGCCGAACCTCTATCAGCCGCGAACTCCCTATATCGCGACAAAGCTCTTATCAATAAAAAACTAACAAACCAGACGACTACGGAGACGACCATGATTATAATAGCTGCCCCCCCCTCTCTATTATTCCTGCCCCCCCGAAACAAGGAAGAGTAAAAGGAGTATCGCATTACAAACCATGCGATGGTAGAGAGGAAGCTTGCAACTGTTATTACAAGCATATCGCGATTCTTTACGTGGGTAAGTTCATGCCCCAATACCGCTTCTAACTCGGATTGGTCCAATCTATTCAACAATCCAGTAGTGACGGCAACAACAGCGGTCTTTTGGTTTCTTCCGGTAGCAAAGGCATTGGGCACCGGCGTGTTTACAATTGCGATCCTCGGTTTGGGCAAGCCCACTAAATTACAGAGCCTTTCGATGATTGTATGAAGTTGCGGGTACTCCTGTGGCGTTACTATCTTTGCATGTGTGCCCCATAAGACCAGTTTATCCGCGAAATAAAATTGAAGGAATAAAAAGATACCTATCACTGGCACTATGAAGATAAACTCCACAAATAGAGATAAGACCGTGATAAAGACGAGATAGACGATCATCAATAATCCAGCAGTGAGTATCATCCTTACGGTCAGTCCCGTATCTTTACCATACCACACCTCTTGCTTCATATCACAACCTGCCTTAACTTTATTCCCCTTTATAGTAATAGTGAATGAAAAAAAAGATTAGGAGTATATAAAGCTCTAAAATCCAGAGTAGTTTCCTCACACAAATAACATAACCCTATTTTCATTAAAACTTGTGGGAGCCACACTCAATATGAAGCATATCTTATATAAAAATGACTCACTTCTGTCATTGTATGACGGTAAATCACATCAAAGAGAAAGCCCGCGCACTATCCGGCGCAGGAGGGCAATCGAGTGTTTTTCCGATGGCACTCCGGTTCGGATAGTCGTGGAGAATCG
>JBAQFZ010000124.1:0-9080 GCA_049287525.1 Halobacteriota archaeon
TAGTAGCATTGAATTACCATATTCGGTGCTATTTCGCGGACAGAAAACAGTCCGTTCCGTTTATTTTGTCCTTTTGGAATAAATCCCTCTTCTTTGTCAAGGTTTCCGAGATATTTTGATACTTTGCATCCCTTTTTTATCTCTTTGTCATAACGATTGGTTGTATTTATGATAGACATAGTAATTTGAGCCCAGCATCTTAATTCCGAGACACCTTCTCCCCTCGTGTCGCTGATCTTCCAACCACTTTCTCGCCCACTCTTCCATGACCCCTATATTGAATAATAGGGAACATACGTATAAACACCTTTCTTTCGTTAAATGCGAGATCAAACTTTATAGAAGCTGTTAGGAATTTTATGTTCCCTATGACTTCACGAAGTTAAGGCTCAAAATCTCGCATTGATGTATTAACTCGATCATAAGGAACATTTTCAATTACTGAGAACTGAGCTCCACAAGAGGTGCAATTGATAAAAGGATATAAATATCTTCATTTCTGCACTGTTTCCATTTCCAGCAATTCTCCGATCACCGCATCTTCTAACAAAAGAAAACCTTTTGTGAGTTTCGCAATACCCTTATAGAAATCCGATAGTTCGCATTCGTATAACGCATCGCAGAAATCCCGCGCCCATCTCAATAAATGATCGTTTAGAAATTCTCTCTGTAGGTTTAAGCATTCCTTCACCTTTTCTTCATTCTCAGCACAGAGTCCCTCCTCGCATAAATAATGCATAAACTTGAGTTCAAATGCGATATGGTCTTCTGGCTCTGCATAATCCCTTGCCTTGACAATCCCTGCTTTCCTGTAATCTCTCTTCACCTTTAACAGCGATTCCCCCATTAGCTTACCGTCCACCCACCACGACTCGTAAGGCTGCACCGGAAGTCTGTGAGGACCGATGAACAGGCGAGTGTATTCGTCTACGAGGTCTTCATACAATTCATCCGCGGCTTTGCTTTTGTTCTTCTCCATAAATTCTTTTAATCCCCGAAAACCCGCGGATAGCTCTTTGTCTAATGGTATCAAGTCAGGAAAAGAGCATCTTTCGTTCACCAACTCACCAGCAAGCTCTCTCGGTGGCTCCTCTAAATACATTCGATACAAAAATGCGTAGAATTTCCTTCTCGTCTCCAAAATTTCTCTTGCTTCTCCCGCCATCATCTTCGTTTAGCTCCTTTTATAACCACAGATTACACAGATTTCCACAAGAAACTTTTCTTTAAGAAAGAATGCTTTACCAAAGAAACATGCTTTTGATAAAACTTTTCCCTAAAAAGTGTTAGTGTTAATCTTGTGCAATCTTGTGCAATCTTGTGGTTTTTTCCTTTAACTAACTCCCTCCGCGCTCGTCTTCCTATACATCCACTCAACCGCTTTTGGAGCTCTGCACTCTTCGCAATATTTGAGCAATTCTAATTGCTCCTCAACTCCGAGTTCTCCTTTTCCTTTGCCTTCTCCTTCACCTTCTCTTTCTTTTAATAGCTCTGATATTCGCTCAAACGCTGACCTGCTCATAAACAATTTCCCACACCCCGCACATGCGATGAGTTCACGTTCCACAAGAGTTTTACCTTCTTTTTCAACCAGCCTCGAAAAATCAAGCACTCTCTCTAAGGTTATCGCTTCTTCCGGGCATGCTCGCTCACACAAGCCACAGGCAATACAGCGCCCGTATACAAAATTGAGTTTTTTCTCTCCCTTACTTAAGGCCTTTGTCGAGCATAGGTTCACGCATGCGTTGCAGAGCGTGCATTTAGAATCAATAGCGACATCTGCGAATGGAAACTGCGTGTTCTCCTCTATTAAAGTTGGATACACCTTTGTCTTCTTATGAAGGTTTTGTATCAATCTTAACAGAACATCCCTTTTTGGTTTAGTAAAGTCAATCTCTTCCGCCGCCGGCTTCATGCTTCTAATAGGAGAAGGACTTAGCTCCCTGACAAAATCCGCAGTCTCCTTCGCAAACTCTTCTGCTTCGCACCGACCATCGCTTATCAAGAGCGCCCTTTCGCCTAACCCGAAAGCAGATAAAGCCAGATTTGCAAATTTTACCGCAGTTTCGCTCTGTTCAAGATGGCTGTTTTCGCCACCCCACAGAATAACACCATCAGCTCCAAGTTCAAATGCGCTAAGTATATGCGTTTCTGATACCAGATCAATACAAGGCACGAAGAGCGGTAGCAATGCAGGGTAACGAGTTCTCTTCCTGCCAACGGCATTTAAAGGTTCAAAGAGTTCTGAATCGGCAAATAAAAGAACTTTAGGGTCTAAATCCGCGGATAAAAGATTTTCTATTTGAGAATAGATTAAATGATCAGGATATTCCTGTAATTGGGGGACTGATAATGGGCATAAAGCACAGCAGAGTCCGCATCCTTGACATCTAACGTCACTGAATGCTATCTTCTCTCCCTCCCTCGTTATCGCCTCATAAGGGCAGGGTAAACAAAGCTCACACCCAATTAACTCGCTCCTCCCACTCGCACACCTCTCCAAATCCAACTCCAAAAACTTCTCTTTCTCTATATTCCCTAAATTCGATACAAGTTCAAGCGCTTTACTCAGTGCATCTTCGTAATCCGCTGCTGTGTAAATCCCGAATCGAGTTGACCCTTTCCATCCCTTCTCAATCACCAGAATCTGCCCTGCATGAATGACTTCTCTATTGTGGAACTCAATGGCACCCGTTGGACATACATCAATACAGTCGCCGCATTCATCGCATCCCTCTCCAATTGTGTACACTGCATCAGCTCGTATCGCATTCTTAGAGCAGGCATCAGCGCAAAGACCACAGGATATGCACTTCGCTACATCTATCTTTTTCTCTATTTCCACCTCGAATTCGCCGATATTCCCCCTTATGCCTTTAACTTCGCCAATATGTATCGCAATGTTATCACACCACTCTCGAACGTGTTTTGCCACCAGGTGGACATTAGCCAGTTTGGAAAGACTTTTTGCAACTTCTATTGCGCCTCTATCCTCGTCCCCTATCACCAACACATCGTATCCAACATCTACCGCAATTTTTTTAGGCTCTGGAAGTGCGCTTTTTATTGTAACATAGCTGATAGCGGCTTTTATCATGCTTTTCGCCTTTTCTGTTGCTTCTTTTCTTCCATGCACCCAACCACAGTGCTCGCGGAGATTTAAGAAGAAGGTATCGCGACCAAATCCATAAGTCACTCTTTCAAAGGTACGTCTTTTTTCTGTACAGGCAGCTACTATTACAGTGTCAAACTCCAATCTTCTGAGGTCGTCTATGATATAATCCAATCCGCCTTGACATAATTGGTCATGGCGTTCCACGACTTCAACTTCTTTATCCTTTCGCAGGCTCTTTCTGATGTTTTTAAAATCTATATTTATTGTGTGGTTGCAAGTGCAAAGAAAAATGCCCAGTCGCATGAATAATACTTCTTAATGGTGCTATAAATAACTTGCTATTTTCCCAAGCTTCATTCAAAATGAGTACATCCCTTTTATCTCACATTGGAATCCCCATCGCAATAGGGATATCTGCTAACTCAGGGGATAAGATAAAAGCAAATTCCTCTCTTTGTTCAGCGGCAACCGTAATGTCCATAGTTTTGTCTATGCCGAGTTTTTTTCGCTTCTTGTCAATGTGCTCGACCATGATCTTTGCCATCCTCACAGGATCTTTCTCAAAAGCCCATTTACCACCCAAGAAGTCCTCGAACTCATTAAACAATAGGTCCTTCATGCCTTCACTTCCCATGATAGGGAAGGTGACGCCAAAAACCGTAAAAACACCGGAAGCGACAAAATATTGCCCGATAGACACAGCCTTTTCGCTCATCCACTCCGGTGCACATCCGGCGACAGGCAGATCACTGATGTCGTCTCCCAGCCTACCTCCCTTTACCAGCGCGGTGGCTGCCATCAGGATGCGGCTGTTATCCACACAGGAGCCCATGTGGAGCACCGGTGGAATGCCCAACGTTTCACTGACAGACCCAAGACCTTGACCGCAGTATTTGGAAGCGGCTTCTGGGCTCATGAGTCCTGCCTTGCCACATGCAGTGGCACTGCACCCCGTAGTCAAAACAAGGACATCATACGAGAGCAATTCCTTTACGACCGTCAGAATAGCACTATCATGCATGGTCCTGGCATTGTTACATCCAACCACACCTGCAATCCCCCTAATCCCACCATTGATGATGTTATCGGTTACGGGACCAGCTAAATCGTTTATGGCTTCGTAGCTGAAGCCTACGACAACATCTGTGCTCACGTCAGGAATCAATACCTTGGCCGTTCGATTTGGAAAGTTCCTGATCGCTCTGCGTACAATCACCTTTGCGATCTTCTCTGCATCGTGTTCATCGAACTCCACGTGAACCGCCCCCTCTATCTTGCCCTTTGGTGAAGTGGTGATCAATTCTGTGTGATAGCACTTTGCAACATTCACGAGGCTCGGCATGATGCACTGAACATCAACGACCATGGCATCCACTGCCCCTGTGGTGACGGCCAGTTCTTGCTGAAGGAAATTACCTGCAATAGGAAACCCGTGTCGCATCAGGATCTCATTTGCCGTACAGCACATGCCTGCAATTGTGATTCCCTTTGCTCCCACAGATTGGGCCATCTGAATCATTTCGGGGTCCTGGCTGACAGCGGCGATTATCTCAGAAAGGAGAGGCTCGTGTCCATGAACAATAATATTTACGTCTTCTTCTTTTATGACACCTAGATTCATCTTCGAAACGATAGGGACAGGCGTCCCAAACAGGACATCTTGAAGCTCTGTTGCTATCATAGAACCGGACCAGCCGTCTGCGAGCGCGGTCCTGGCACCCTGAAGCATCAGGTTTCTGTAATCATGATCACCCCCCATATGAGTACGGTGCATGACATCCACAATTTCTCGGTCAATTCCCCGGGGGACAATGTTAAGCCTTCGCCATATCTCCTGACGTTTTAAGGGTGCTCTTTTTACAAAAGCAAGCTCTCCTCCCTGCTTGCAGAATTCAGACAGGGCATTTTGTCCCACTTCGATGGCTATATCTTTAATGTCTCTTCCCGCAGTCTCTATCCCAAAATCCATAGCCACCTGATAGAGTTTCTGTTCGTCCTTAATCCGATAGCCAGAGAACTCTCCCCTGGCTGCAGCCAGGAACACTTCTGCCACCCCACGACCATGGTCCGCATGTGCCGCTGCGCCTGCCGCGATCATTCTCGCAAAGTTCCGCGCAGATATGGTCTCCGCTGTGGCACCACACAGGCCAATTCGGCTCTTAGTTTTCTCCGCTCCCTCTTGTGTTTTTTTAGGTGCTGGTATCCGACATGGACCCATTGCACAGTTTCGACAGCAACTCCCCTCTGCCCCTATGGGACAGGGTTTCATCTTTTCCGCTCTGTCGAAAATCGTGTCAATACCTTCAGCAGCGGCTTTTTCCAACATCTCCTGTGTTGCAGGGTCCACAGTTCTATTACCAACTCCTGACTTAAGAGCACCTCCATTATTCCCCGCAGCGGTCATCTCTTCTACTTTCACGCTTTTACATCCATTTTTTTCGACTCGCCCCCCCCTAAGATACCATGTATGGTAACCATAATAGGTAACGTTATAAAAAGAGTGTGGGTCTTGCGGTAAGTACCCGTGGTTCGATTTTTCACATCCCTCCTTTGGAGTATCTTGATTCTTCCTCAACTCTTCGTTCTCGCTGAGCCAGAGGCAATTTTTAATGGAAAATAGGACTAAGCTATTTATGTTAGGAAACTACTTTGGATAGCTGATTTTAAACATGTGGATAGTAAAGTGCAGGTGGCAGATGCATTACTGTTCAGGTAATAAGATACTTGAGGGAATCTTACAACTCTTAGACTTGAAGCCTTATCTAAATAAGCCGCCATTCAGACTGAGCAAAGGTGAGAACCAGAAAGCAGCACTCGGAAGCGTTTTAGCACTAAAGCCTGACATTCTTCTCCTTGACGAGCCGTTCTCCGCTGTGGACATGGGAACCAAGCAGTCCATGATGAGCTCTCTCAATCGGTTGAAAGAATCAGGAGGTACCTGTTATCGAGAACTCAAACACGAGCTTTAAAAAGATCAGGAACAGCGGGAAAATGTACAAACGCAAAGCAGCTTATTTTGACTCACAGGTCCAGGCAGCCTGGGCAGCTGAGGAGTACGGTCCTGAGGAGATGGACAAGTTGGGTCGACTCTTCGCCAAAACGGGGCCTCTCGACGGGCTGGCAATTCTGGAACCGGGATGCGGCACAGGCAGATTGACCGAAATTCTGGCTGGAAAGGTCGGCGCCAAAGGCCATATTGTAGCCCTTGACATCAGCCCCAAGATGGTGGAAACAGCTCGTCGTCGCTTGGACAGCCGTCAAAACGTCGAGGTTCATCTGGCAGAAGTTGAAGCTTTTACGCTCCAGGATGGTGCCTTCGATCTTGTTTTATGCCACCAGGTATTTCCCCATTTTGAAGACAAGGGAAAAGCTTTGAAGATATTAGTAAGGGCTTTGAAACCCGGCGGGAGGTTCATCATCTTCCATTTTATGAACTTATCCCGGATTAACGACCTGCACCGCAAGGGTGGAACTGCCGTTGAAAATGATCTGATGCCCATGGCTGAGGAGATGAAGCACCTTTTCGCGGTAGCCGGGCTGAAGATGGGATTCCTAAAAGACGATGCCCAATGCTATTTCGTAAGCGCTACGAGATTTCGGTGAAGTTTGAAGCAATTAAGCACTGTGTTGACCCTATGAGCAAAAACAAGCTCGAATTCTGGTATAAACATACCGTTCTGGAGAAAATAACCGGTATAAAGGCTGAAACTTAGGTATTTATATAGTCGTTTAATAAATAAAAATGTAGCTTTTTACATGGAGAAATGCAAAAAATGTGTAAAGATGGAAATAAAATACTGAAATTAGTAACAGCACCTTCTGTGTGGTGCAAATTTATGAAGGGGCTAAAAAGGCGAGGCGATGAAAAAGGGGGATTGAAATGGAGATAATAAAAGACTCAATAAAAGAGATAGAGAATCTGGGTATACGTGGAACTCTTTCAAACGTGGTTATTACCAGGTTTGGTCCTTGGACATTGAGCTATGTGCGGTACGATAATGGTGAACTCGGATGTGGATGTGCAAACAACGAAGCGGATAGAGAAGGGATCCCAGAAGATGTTTCGTTTATAAAAACCCTGCTCAATTTGAATGCTTACGATGTCTTAGACAAATTGGAGAGTTTAGAGAAGAGCGTATTCATAAACTCGCTCAGGGCATCAATAACTTCAGCGCTCTCTTATAGGTTAATGGACGGTGGAGACGAATTGAAAGAAGAAGGGTATGATGTAGAATCCTACTATGCTCCAACCACTGCTCTTTTAGACCCATCAAAATTTGTGAAAAACTCTGACAAAGTAGCAATGGTTGGGTTTCCATCGTGGGCTATACACCTATATGCTGAGGTTGCAAATGAAGTGCGTGTTACCGAACTTATGGATTTGAAGCAGCTATCGGTTATCGATTTTGATACAGAGGGGGAATCCAATATAAAGATATTCCCTGCGGACAAAAGCAAGGAAGTTCTAAGCGGCGCTGATGTTGTTTACATAACTGGTGAGACCGTAGTGAATGGCACAATAAATGAACTTCTCGAGTTTTCCAAGAATGCCAGGATACGAATAATCTACGGTCCAACCTCGGCTTTTTATCCCGAAGTGCTTTTTGAACGAGGCGTGGACGTTTCGCTGCCGATAATCTTTCCAAATACACCGGATTTCCGGAGACGATTCGTGCTAAGTCGAGGTTATTGGTACTTTATGTGGGATATTATAAAACAGATGGTAATAAAAAGGAGGTGAGAGTATGGAAAAGAAGTTGGGAAATGCTTTGGTGGTCCGAATGATTGTAGGAGGAATTATCCTGGGTAGTATACTGATGGCTGGCTGTATAGTCCCACAGGACGAAGCTTCGAAAGAGCTTCATCAAGAGATAGTTATTGGAATTGGAGAAGATATAAAAGGATTGGAGCCTGTTTTTGGTTGCCCGTGGGGAGCACCGCTCCGTCCGATTTATGAGACGTTAGTGATGGAAGACGTGAATCTTAAAATCCAACCTTTATTAGCAGAGTCATGGGAAGTATCAGAAGACGGTAAAGTTTGGACTTTTCATCTGAGAAAAGGAATAAAATTCCACGATGATACTCCATTTGACGCCTCTACGGTGAAATTTTCTTTTGAATATAAACCCGAAGCATGGCGCGCTCTTTATGCAATGCTGAAATCAATAGATACCCCAGATGAATACACGGTAAAATTCGTCTTAAATGAGCCTTATGCTCCCTTGTTAAGGGATGTCAGTTCAGCTCCAATAATGAGTCCAACAGCCGTAGATAAAAGTGGAGAATTCAAATCACCCGTTGGAACAGGTCCATTCAAGCTCGCTGAGTGGGTCAAAGGGCAAAGACTTGTCCTGGTGAGGAATGAAAACTATTGGCAGGGGACGCCAAAATTAGAAAAAGTAGTCTTCAAGATAATACCTGATGCCTCCGCAAGAGCTATGGCTTTGGAAACCGGAGAAATAGACCTGACAGGTCACATGGCAGGTGGAGGAGCATTATATCCTTGGGAAATCCCGAGGCTGAGGGAAGAACCTGAATTAAAAATAGTTGAAGGTTATACACAGCCCTGTGTGACTTGGATTCAGTTCAATACTGAAAAAGAACCTTTCAGCGATTTAAAAGTGAGAAAAGCTGTTTGTTACGCCCTTGACACGCAAAAACTGGTCACCTCGGTAATGGGTGAGACAGCAGCACCATTATTAAAGGGACCTTTGTCAATGCCATCTACCGAAGATCTATTAAACCAGAATCTAACGTGGTATCCGTACAATCCTGAGAAAGCAAAAGAGTTATTAGCAGAAGTTGGGTGGAAAGATACCGATAGAGATGGCATACGTGAAAAGAATGGAAAAGAACTTAAAGTCACTTTTGTTTTATCTGCGTTCTCTCCGGAAGTACCAAAAATCGCAGAGATAGTCCAAACACAACTGAAAGAGATTGGAATGGATGTGGAATTACAGATGGT
>JBAQFZ010000125.1:0-8748 GCA_049287525.1 Halobacteriota archaeon
AGGAAGAGGAACTTGTGCAGGTTGACACGACAGCCAAAATCGTGCTTACGAATGCTATGGACAACCATTCTTTCATTGCGCAGATCTTAGCAGACAGGGCTGCAGAGTTGTGTGATGATCCTGCAAAAGAGACGGTAGTGATCGTTGGTCATGGTGAGTTTGAAGAGGGATACTTCGAGGGCTGGGTAAACTCTTCCAAATCACTTGCAGAAAAGATAAAACTGATATTAAGGCATTCTAAAGGCATCAATATCGAAGATGTGACTTATTCATTTATATATCAGCCGGAAGACTACCCGGTAAATCTTACAGTCAGAGCGGTTGTTGAGAACGTTTCCGCAGCTTCTTATCCCCTCGTGATTCCACTAATGATAAGCGAAGGCTTCTTCACTGACAGGTATATTCCCTACATGCTCCTTGCGGGTCTGGACTATGCATATCCGGGAAAAGGAAAAAGAGCACTGACGCCTCATGATAACGTAGCGAACTGGATAGAAGTAACTGCATTTAAAGAACTCACATACCCGGCGGTTCTGATTTATGACGAAGAAGAGTTGCAGGAGATTTCGTTAGAAGAAGTTGGCGCACATCATGGTGAGATATGCCCTTGCGTGGCGGTCGCATTCAGGTCAACATTGCGAGCTTTTTCTGAAGAAGAACTGTGGGGCGGCATTCCGCATAGAGGTGACGTGAAGATCATCAGCGCACATCCTTCTGACGGGCACAAGGAGACGTTTGAATACATCCTGAATTCTTCGGAGGCAGTGATAATCCAGCCGCCAGAAGGAACGGACATAATAAACATTACCGCAGATAACTACGTTTACACTTTCATAAACAAATCTACCGGCGATTCAATCACGCTCCGGGTAAAGGAAGAGATATTTCCGGAACGATTCTTTGAACTGAGGACGAAGAATAAGCTGGGTACTGCAAAGCCGGAAGAGAAAAAAGCGTTTAAGTTGCTAGGGGAAGAGCTAAAGGAAAAGGCGATGTATCTGCCAATGGATAGAGTTTTCGAGGAATGCCCACCGGGCGTAACGAGTATAGACGTAGAGAAGACAGTATGGGATCAGGCAACAGAAGCATGGGTAGACGAGATTACTGCACCACTTGGAGAAACCGTGACCTTCAATTCTACGGTGCACAATGACGGCGAATGCTGCAACCTGAGGAACATAACTGTTATGGATACGCTTTCTGACAGCTTGAAATATATGAGTGCAACGCCAGAACCCGACGAAGTAATCAAGAACCCTGATGGGACAACAACGCTGATGTGGAAGATTAGCGGAGAGCTTGCACCTCGCGAATCGCTAACCTTCTTGATAAATGCAACGCTGATAAAAACCGGTGAAGGCATCAATGTCCAAAATGCAACTGCGTGGTGCGGTGAAACAATGGTTGCGGACGAGGATACAGCCACTGTTCATTCAGTAAGACCAGAAGGCGGAATAGGCGTTGCAGTTCTACCGAGACTCAGTCCTGTATCAGGAAGCACGGTTAATCTCAGTATAAAAGTAGTGAACAAAGAGAACTTCGGTGACATAATCCAGGTTAACCTGACGAACGAAACACTGCCGGAGGTTTGGAGAGCCGATCTGAGCTGGTTCAACTGGACTTCCACCTGCGTTAGAATACCTGCTGGTGGAGAAGTGGTGATACCACTCAGGGCAGGCATACCTGATGATGTTGCTCCAAGCTACAAAGCATTCCGTGCAGTTGCAAAATCAACGACATGGATACCAACAGCGTTTGATACTGGTATATTCAACATAACGTAAAACAAAGCGATTAGAGTAGAAGTGTTTTCGCAACTATCTCCTTATTCCTTTTTAGATGTGTAGGCTTATTTCAGCCTCCTGCATCTTTTTTATTTTTATTTGTTTAGCTCCTTTTTATAACCACACGATTACACAGATTTTTTCACCTGTACAATTACGAAGATTTGAAACCATCGGTTTTTCTCTAAATCCTAACTTTATTCGGCTTTTTATACAAAACCGAACATTATTAGGGGAGGCTATTTATACACCTAACTAACATCGGGATTACCATGACAAATAGAGTATTGGTATTAGGAGCCGGCGCCGCGGGATCGGTAGTGACGAATAAAGTGGCGAGAGAGTTCAGACAGGAAATCGCTAAGGAGGAAGTGGAGATAACCATAATGGACAAGAACGATATGAACATTAATCAGGGCGGGTTCACATTCATTCCTTTTGGTCTGTACACGCCGGAAGACATAAAGCGACCGCGAAAAAAAGTGATTAGCCCGCGGGTAAAAACTGCATTTGGAGAAGATGGAGAGGTAGAGCACGTGGATTTGGGAAACAGGGAGGTAACGGCTAAGAGTGGCAAGAAATATCCATACGAATATCTCGTACTTGCAACTGGGTGCAGAGCAGATGTGGAAAGTGTTCCAGGTCTTTCAGGTGACTTTAATACGTTCTACACCTCGTTAGAGGACGCTTTTAAACTTGGGGAGTCGGTAAAATCTTTCAATAAAGGGCACATAGTCATCATGACGCCGCAAATGCCTATTCCGTGCCCGGGAGCTCCGGGTAAGTTTACTATACTACTGGACTCTTACTTGAGATATGTCAGAGGCGAGGAAGTGCGAAAGGACATAGAAATCAGCCTCTTATGGCCCACAGAACTCTTGGGACCACAGGCATATGACGACGTAGCGACTCCATTACTTGAAAAGCAGAATATCAAAGTTGTAAAGAACTTCGGGCTTTCGGAGGTAGATGAGGGTAAGAAGGAAGTCCTGGCGTCGAACGGAGAAAGGACAAAATATGACCTTTTAATTACAATACCGCCGCACAAATGCACACAGGCATTAGTGAATTCCGAGATAACCGACGAGAAGGGCTGGATACCGATAAATAAGAATACGCTGCAGTATCAAGGTGCCGAAGCGAGCTACGACGAAGTTTATGCTTTGGGCGATGCGGGTCCGGCGGAGATTATCAAGACGGGCATAGGCACACACTACCAGTCATTGATAGCGGGTCAGAACGTGATAAATGACATTCGAGGGAATGGCGAGGGCGCAAAAGTGTCATACATGGGCGAAATGGGCTGCCCCTTAGTGAGTGCCGCGTACACACCGTCTACAAGAGGAGAAGCATACATCCCGACGTGGAGTTATGGTAGGCCGCTCGAACCGTTCAAGGCAATAAGACTCGGCTGGTTCCTCTATCGGATGTATTACTACATCTACTGGGATGCGGGGCTTAAGGCACTTATGTGATAGGAGAAAAAGAAGAAATGGGAGAAGAAAAGATGGAAAAGGGAAAAGAGGCAATAGCATTGGGTTTAGAGCCTGCCGACTACGATGCCCTGGTGGAAGTACTAACCGTAGTCAGGTTTCTGCGGGATTATATGAATGACCAGATGCTGCATGACATATCAGAGATTATGTGCGTCCTGTTCAAGCTGACGGATGCAATGGCGGGCTCTGGTTTGATTGACATAATGAACAGGGGACTACAAGACCCCGAGCTGGACAAGGTATTGCTGAATCCACCGGAACTCGGCACATGGAGACTTATCGGAGCGATGAAAGATGAGGAAGTGCGAAAAGGAATGGGCATAATGATGGCGCTGCTTAAAGCAATCGGGAAGGCTGCTACTGCTTGATTGAAAAGGCAATACGAGAAAGTGAGAAGTAAGAATTAGGGGGAATATAAGCAGTACAGAAAGCAGGAGAAAACATCACGAAAAAACTACCAGAAGTAAATGAAAGTTTTGAGGAGCTGTACAGGGTGCTTGTTGCACCCATTTGCTCGGAGCTGCTGTTGACAGGCATTGAACTGAGGGTGTTCAATCAGTTAAGTGAACCTAAGTCAGCAGAGGTGGTGGCAAAAGGTATTGGCGCCCATCCAGTGAACACAAGACTGTTCTTGGACGGTCTGACAGCGAGCGATTTGATAGTGAAACAGAATGGTTTGTATCAGAACACGCCCGTCACGCAGGCATTTCTGGTGGAAGGCAGTCCGACGTTCCTGGGACAGCTATTCGCCTTCATGACACTTTTGTGGAATGCCGGGTTCGACAACCTGCCCAAGTTGGTTAAGGAAGGTCCTCCATCGCCTTCGCCGGAAGCGGATATGGGTTCCGAAGAGATGTGGGCACAGTTTGCAGCCGCTATGGCAAACAGTGAGCGTGCCGGCTTTGCGCAGAAGGCGGTAGATATCGTTTCGGAACTGCCAGAGTTCCCGTCGTTTCGGAAGATGCTGGATCTCGGTGGTGGTCCGGGGCTTGTCGGTATCGCTATTGTGTCATCGCATCCGAGCATGAAGGGTATCATCTTCGACCGGCAGGCTGTAATCAAGGTAGCCAAGACCTTCATCAAGGAGTATGAGATGGAAAAGCGGCTAGAAGTTCTGAGCGGAGACTATAACCTCGATTACATCGGCAATGGGTACGACCTGATATGGACGAGCAACGCGCTCAACTTTGCCAGACATGACATGGACTCGCTGATGAAGAAGATTTACGATGCACTCAATCCTGGTGGAGTATTTGTTGTTTTCCACGAGGGTCTGACCCACGAGCGGACTAAGCCTGACACCCACGTGCTCTGCATGATGTCTATGGCGCTGATGGGACAGGACATGTGCTTCGACCAAAGCTTTATTGCTGATTCTATGCTCCATGCCGGTTTTAAATCCATCCGTAGTCGCACGCTGGATACGGACTGGGGTCCGATGGATTTGGATATCGGTAGGAAGGCGTAAAGATGCGAGATTCAAACAAAAAATAGGTAATAAACAAAAATGGAACTTTTAGAAGCCATTAAGTCGAGGAAGAGCATCAGGGCATTCAAGCCCGACCAGGTTCCCAGGGAAATCTTAACAGAACTTCTGGATGTCGCTAGATGGTCTCCGTCCAGTGCCAATACACAGCCGTGGGAATTTTTCATTTTGACAGGAGAGGCGCTGGATAGGTACAACCAATTTTTAATAGAAAAGGGTCGTTCAGGAGAGCTTTGGAAGCCCCGTCCAGACCCAGATATACCGATGTTTGTAATACTGGCAAAGGGCACGTATGCAAAGCGGCAGGGGAAATTTTTCAAGCAGGTTATTGACCTTCTGGAGCCTGAAGAAGGAGGAAAAAACAATGGAGAAAAATAAAAAGGAGGAACAAAAATGAATATACCACAAATCAAATCAAACTTTCGTCCTCTGGACGATATCCTTTACAAAGGATACGCCCCAACTGTAATAAGCACAGCAATGGAGCTTGGACTCTTCGATGCGCTTGCCAAGGAGCCAATGAATGCCAACACTCTTTCACCAAACTTGGCACTATTGAAAAACTAAAAAACGGACCGCCCAAGTTTGATACCGATATGTGGGCTAAAATCGAGGCTATGAAAGGCTACGGACAGGCAACATTTGGAGGTTCAATCCAGGATGCAACAGAGTTGATCACTACATTACCCGAATTTCCAAATTATGTTTCGATTGGTGAGGGCTACGATTTGGTTTTTGCATCCCATGTTATATACGAGTGGAAAGGGCATTTAGAAGACATCCTCAAGAGAATCAACAAAGCAATGGTTCCAGGCGGAGTTTTTGTCTCTAACCATCTCTCAATGGATGATAATGAATGCGGACCTGTGTCCAGTACAATGGTAGAACTGATGACAAGGTTAATGGGTTATCCAACACATCATCTCTCAGAGGACGAGGACATAGCCCGAAAATAAGGAGATAAATCATGTTAGAAGGATTAAAACGATTATTGAAGCTTGCGGGGCAGCAAAGGAGAAAGCTAACCGCTTCGTGCATTTTATCCGTTATCGGAACAGCTCTGGGGCTTGTACCTTTTATTCTTATTTATTTGATGGTACTTGAATTATTCAACCCGGTGATAAACTAGGCTTATGTCTGGAAACTGGTTTTTTGGTGCATTGTGGCAATAGTTTTAAGATTTGCCTTTATGGGCCTCTCGGGCAGTCTTTCCCACTTAGCTGCATACTCCATCCTGTATGATTTAAGAATAAAGCTGGGAAAGAAACTGGGTATGCTGCCGCTGGGGTATTTCAACGAGAAAAATACCGGCAACACCAAGACCACAATGAATGAGAATGTAGAGAAAATTGAATTATCCATCGCCCATCATTTGCCTGATCTGACGGCAGCCATCGTAGTGCCCATCTTCACCGCCGTTTTTCTCTTTATCGTTGACTGGCGAATGGCTCTTGCCACGCTGGCGGTCATCCCCGTTGCCCTGATAGCACAAGGATTGATGTTCAGAGACTATAAACCATTGATGAAAGGCTACTACGATGCTATAGAAAAAGTAAATTCTGCTATCATCGAATATACGCAGGGCATGGCGGTTATCAAGGCATTCAATCAAACCGTAGAATCCTTTAGAAAATATAAAGATTCGATTGAAGAATATGATGATTATTTGTTAAAGTGGGCAAAAAGATGGATACCACCCTGGACACTTTACTCGGTTGTGGTTGCCGCTAACCTTGTTGTTATATTACCTGTCGGTGCCTGGCTTTACATATCAGGAAGCCTTTCCATGCCAACCCTGATTCTGTTCTTGATTCTCGGAATAGGTTTTAGCGCACCATTGTTGAAACTCATAAATTTTTCTAACGTATTCCAGGAGATCTTAGAAGGAGAAAAGCGGATTAACGGAATCCTGACGGAAAATCCTCTTAAGGAACCAGAGATAGATAAAATACCATCAAATTTCGAGATCAAATTCCAGGGCGTTCACTTCAGCTATAACGGGACGGAAGTTCTCCATGACATTAATTTAGCGGCTCCTGAAAACACGGTAACGGCTTTAGTGGGACCCTCTGGTGCGGGAAAGACAACGATAGCACGGTTAATTCCGAGATTCTGGGATGTTAATAGAGGAGAGATTTCTATTGGTGGGATAAATATCAAGGATATGAAAACTGAAAGGTTAATGTCCCTTGTCGCTTTCGTGTTTCAGGATGTCTATCTGTTTAATGACAGCATCATCAATAATATCCGGTTTGGAAATAAAGACGCCACGAAGGAGGAAGTGATTGCAGCAGCAAAGGCTGCACAGTGCCATGAATTCATTGAGAAATTGCCGGACGGATACGATACTGTCATCGGGGAGGGCGGAGCAACACTTTCAGGTGGGGAAAAGCAAAGGGTCGCAATTGCACGTGCTATATTGAAAGACACTCCCATCGTGATATTGGATGAAGCCACGGCTTATGTGGATCCTGAAAATGAGATATTGATTCAAAAAGCCATTAACTCGCTGGTCAAGTCCAAGACCCTGATCATTATCGCCCACCGGCTCTCTACTATTACATCCGTTGACCAGATTCTGGTCGTTGATGGGGGAATGGTGATTGAGCAGGGTAGGCATTCTGAGCTTGTATCCAATAGTGGATTGTACAGCAGGTTCTGGGAGAAGCGTCGAAAGGCAAGAGGATGGAAGATAACAAAGGTGCAATAAAAATGTTAGATAAATTTGTTGATAGGACCGGAAGGAAACCATCAGGATGGTTTGGGAAAAAGATGTATAGCAATCCACGCGGGCATTATAAGTCTTTCCGCTGGACTCTGGATAAACTTCAACTCAAACCAGATGATATATTTCTTGAGATTGGTTGTGGAGGAGGGGTTTTGTTGAACATGGCACTGGAAACTGTAAAACATGCCAAAGCGATAGACCATAGTTCTGATATGGTTCAGATTGCCAGAGAAAAAAATCAAGAAGCCGTATCTGAAGGTCGGGTTGAAATTGTTCAGGGTAATGCAGAATCCTTGCCCTGGGACGATAATTCTTTTACTTGCGCCACGGCTAGCAATATGTTTTTCTTTATCGAAAAGCCCCTGATTGTTTTGAACGAATTTTACCGGGTTCTAAAGCCGGATGGACGTCTGGTTATTACATCAACAGAAGATTCAATATTACCAAAATTGTTGTTTGTGCCATGGTCTCGTTCATTGCATCTCTACAAAAACTCCGATATGGAATCTATGCTTAAGCAGGCAGGATTTCAAAGGGTTGAGGTGAAGAATCTGTGGTGGCTCCTTCAATTGAGTTATGCAGAGCTAAAAATGATTACCCTAAAAGATAGAATAGAAATGAAAACAACGCCTGAAAATATTTTCGAGTGGTTTGTCCATCTCGATGAAAATTTCTTTTAGATTTGGCTGGTTATTTTCAAAGTTTGCCAGAAATAGAGTTGAAGCCATTAAAAGACACATGAAAGAGGAGGGAGAAAATATAAAGATATTATTAGAAGAAGAAAAATGAGTGTGCCGAGCAAAGTTCATAATATCCAGTTGGTGCAAATCCAACCTGAGGAAAGGTTAGCCGCCACCTCAGAACTGAACCTTGCATCCAGTCTGGTAACAGGCTGTGGTGAAGCCAGGGGGAGGGGATACTGGGCTGCAACGCAAGTGAAGGGATTGAGCACCGAAATATTCGTTGTCCCGGAGGCCGACGTTGTTCATTTGACGGAAGGCAGCATTCTCATCACCGATAGTCCCTATGGGACATGGCAAGGTGATGCGAACCCGGCGGTGTCTGAGACCGTGGCACGGTATCAAACGGATATTATGGGAACTCGGGAGACCCAGAGTGTTCTCCTGTGGGGCGTATGTCCTATCAAGCCTATAGACGGTAAGATAGTACAGATGACACTCTGGGAGTCGGACCAGCTCATAGTATCGGTGATGCGGGGTAACGCCCGTAGAGGGAAGGGGCTGGCGGTTGAAC
>JBAQFZ010000126.1:0-8180 GCA_049287525.1 Halobacteriota archaeon
GTTGCAGGATGACCCCACGATTACATATGTTACAAGAACCGAAAGTGTTAAATAATGATATGCATATATATATTTTCTACATCTAACTATTACACATACCGTTTGCAAGGGAACGCAACATAGGTAAAAGGTGGGGAGTGTAGGGAAGAAAGTGCCGATGGTGATAAAAGCAAGGAGCCGCTGGGAAATTATTTTAGATACGCTGCGGGGAATAACTGAAGAGGGAGGAGGAGTGGTTAAAAAGACACGTATCATGCAAAAGGCGTATTTGGATTGGAGGAACTTCAAAAAATATTTTAACTTCCTTCTGGAGCACGGCTTTATAGAAGAAGTGGAGAAAAACGCGGGTAGAACGAATTCCGAGTACCAGCTCACCGAGAAAGGGAAGGAGATATTGGAGAAATTAGTAGAGATAGAGCGGTTGCTACGATGAATGGCATTCTCTACTTTATTCCCGGGGGAGTTCTAAAAATCGCAATCCTAACGGCTTTATTCTCACTTTGTCTTCCTCATCCAACTGACTGATAAAGTCAAGCTCGGTAAACAAGCTGAGGATTGGTGCGAACGCATCCCGGGGTATCGCAATCTCTTCCGCAATCCCTTTTTCAATTTCTTTTAACGAATGCCACTTCGTATCTCCTAACAATTCTAAGAGCATATCAAAGACATCCCAGTTTGGCTTTAGTCCTTCTGATGACCCACTCCACGTAAGAATGTCCTTTTCCACTCTCCTGATTTTCGTATATTCCACCATATGTTATCGCCCTCTTCCCCCCTATTCTTCACATGTATAGACATAGTGGAAATAGCGGCTACATATAGACAGTTATGGTGTAATGAAACTGTCCAGAAAAATGGGGCGGAACCCCGGGAGAATAAGGTCTTATGGTTACTTATTAACTACTCTCGATACTATCTTCTCCCAGCCCCATAAAAACGCTTAATGCACCTATCACGATGAAGAACCCCGCAAGCATCATGAATGGTATAGAGAAATAGCCTGAATTGTTGTATCGGTGCAGGATTTTCAACCCGAAGAAGAACCCTATAAAAATCAACACCAAACCTGGAACAACTCCATGTGATACTGGATTCTTTGTCGAAGTCTTACCGTTGCCATAGCTGCCGGTAATCGGGACTTCTTGAATTTTTAGTTTCAGGTCTTCTGCTGCCATAGCCATTTCCGATTCTATTGAATATCCATCTCCCCGCAGATTTCCCGCGCTCAACGCCACAACCGCCCTGCGATTCAGTGCCCGGAATCCCGATTGTGAGTCCGTAACCGCTCCGTGGATACCCGTTGTATAATCCAGCAGACGTCTTCCTAATCTTCTGTAAAGAGGCATCTGCTTTGGATTTCGGAATCCAATGACCATATCTGCACTCTCATTTTGAACTGGCTTTATAAGCATAGGGATTTGATTCGGGTCGTTTTGAGCGTCACCATCGAGTAGCACAAGTGTATCAAAAGTATCAAAACCATTTCCCGCAACATATCTAAAAGCAGTCCTTATCGCTGCGCCTTTGCCTTCATTTACCGCATGAGAGATGACTTTTGCACCCGCAGCACTTGCAATCCTCACAGTCGCATCCGTTGAGCCATCATCTACCACCAGGACTTCGTCAACCTCTCCCCTCGCTTTTAGAACCACGCTTCCAATTAACTCTTCTTCATTGTAGCAGGGAATAACCGCGACTGTTTTCATCTCCCCTTTCCCCTTTCGCCTCCGCCGGCAGTGTGATATACCATATGTTATTATTGAGTTGAAGGGGTATATATAAAAGCTTTTCGGTCTGCCCGGCTGCTTGTCTCTTACTATGAACTAACGTGACCTCTCTCTACCGGATTAGTTCGTATATGCCGCTAAACATTGCGCCTGCAATTGCGCCTTTGCTAGCAAATACGGCAGCGTATCGTGCTCGTATATACAGGCATTTATCGCCAGGTTCTTCGCGTCCATGTGCGCCTTCTGGAGTAACGGCTTTATCGTCACTGGCGTTGGATACGCGATGTTAAATGCCAATGCCTGTGATTTACCGCCCGCTTCTCGTAACAAATCAGTAATGGTATAACGAGTTGGATAGTCGTACTTTATATGCGTGACCAGCGAGAAAGCCAATTTTGCTCCTTCTTTAAAATCTGCGAAGTACTTTGAAGGGTCTACATGAAGCACGTCGGGCAGGAATAGCACATGAGCTTTGCGGTCGTATACCGCAGACAAATCCAGACCCTCCTTCATCGGATATATCTCCAGTTTGGCTAATATCTCTGCAAATGCAGGCGAGACTTTTTCACCTGCCTTTACCACCACTGTCCTCTTCTTTATCTCTACTTTCCCCCCGGTTATCCCCGTGGAAATTCCCAAATTCTGTAATTCCCCCACGATCGGTCCGGGCTTGAGCGAGGTTGGTCCTTCTTCAAGCACTATATCATGAGGCGCAACCACACCTGCCTTTATCGGCGCCGGTATTTTTCCCCCCTCTGTTATTTTATAGAGTTCAAAAGCATCCAGATTGGTAAAAATCACCGCCATCTGATCTTCTATGAGATTGGTCATCTCATCCAGCTCGCAGTCCCGCAGCGAACGAGTTACCAACCTATTTTTTGATACACGCAACCGCGCGTTCTCTCGCAACCCCTTCCTTAACCGCTGAAGTTGGTTAGCACCTATTCCCCTTACTTTCGCAATACCCACCGTATTATAGGAACCAATCAGGTCTTTAAGGTATTCGACCTGCTCCTTTTTCCATGCCTTTGCTCTCTTAGCCCTCTTTTTCATCTTCTTCATACCACCTTAACTACGGGACCCATGGTCGTTTTCATGTAAATAGAAGCGATATTTTGCATTCCTCGCTCCAGATGCGATTCAACCACTTTTATTACCGCCACGACATTCTCCGCTATGTCCTTTGCATCCATATCTTTACGCCCTACATTCACCCAAAAAGTCGTGGTCTTTGACTTTACCTTCACTACTCGCTTTAATCGCGATAAAATCGGTACAGGATCCGCACCCGGGGGAATGGGGATGGGCATCTTACCTCGTGGACCCAAAATGGTACCCAGGCTTTTTCCTATCAGCGACATAAAAGCTACGTCAGCAGCAAAGAAGTCATACTTGTTTACCAGCGCCCTTGCGCTCTTCTTATCTATCCTCTTCAGTTCCTCCGGATCTAACACATCCACACCTGCCTCCTTCGCTTTTAACGCTATCTCGCCAGATGCAACTACACCTATCTTCTGCTCACGGGAACTTTTTGGTAGATTAACATCCAGATTTAGCCGGTTCTTCGACTGCTTCAAATCCACGTTCTTCAAGTTTATGCACAGGTCTATTCCTTCCACAAATTCCCTCTCCGGAGCACTCAACACCTTTTCTACCACGTCAACCACGTCTTCTACTTCCATTCTTATGCTATCACCTCATCATACTTCCCTGCTTCGATCTCACGCTGTATCTCCTTCGCGTCCTTACCTTCTATCTTCACGCGCATTGCGCCACAAGAGCCTATCACCTCTTTAACTGCGCTCTTTAACGATTTGGATAACATCACATCCTTCTTCAGCTGCGCTATCGCTTTTATCTGCTCCAGCGAGATTTCACCCGTATAATCAGTTGTAGAGTCCGTCTTTGCCTTCTCTATGCCCAATTCCTTCTTTATCAACGCCGCCGTCGGCGGTGAGCCCACCGTTATCTCAACCTTACCACTACCATCAACGGTTATCTTCACCGGGATTTCCATTCCACTATAGCCCTTCGTGAGTTCGTTTATACTACCCACTACCTCTTTTATGTTTATCCCAAGCGGACCCAGAGCAGGACCCAACGGTGGCCCCGAGCTCGCCTTTCCCCCCTCTACCAATACCTTCACAACACTCATCTCTCGTCTTCTTCTCCGTTACGTAAATGACACATCATCTTCATCATCATCATCATCATTTAATTTAAAAGTTAAATTAAATAGTCTATTAGCTTATTTATTTTTATTACCTTTATCTCCCGTTACATTAACTGATAAAAAAAAATGGGAACAAGTATTGCAGAGATATTAGAGCCAACAGAGACGAGTTTTGAGGCGCTCTCTGGCGAAATAGTTGCTATTGATGCTTATAACACGCTTTACCAATTCTTAAGCAGCATTCGTCAGCCGGATGGAACACCACTGGAAGATTCTGCGGGCAGAACGACTTCTCATCTCTCTGGATTAATCTATCGCACAACAAATTTGATGGAGAACGGGATAAAGCCCATATTCGTTTTTGATGGTAAACCCTCTCTGTTAAAAGCGAAAGTCATCAAAGCCAGGTCAGAACGGCGAAATGCCGCGAGAAGGAAATGGGAAGAAGCGGAGGTGCCGGCGGAAGCTCTTAAGTATGCTAAAGCATCGGCAAGCGTTAACGCCACAATCGTGGAAGAGGCGAAGAAGCTCTTAACTTATATGGGCATTCCATACGTACAGGCAATATCAGAGGGAGAAGCTCAGGCGGCATATATGGTAGCAAAAGGGGATGCAAAACTCGTCTCCTCACAGGATTACGATTCTTTGCTCTTTGGCGCACCGCTTATGATACGAAATCTCAGTGCACCGAGAAGAAAAGTAAGGCTTGAACTCCTTGATTTAAACGAACTCGAAAAGAAGCAGGGAATCACACGTGAAGAGTTCGTGGACATCGCTATTCTGGTAGGCACGGATTTTAACGAGGGAGTAAAGGGTATAGGTGCGAAAACTGCGTTAAAGCTCATTCAGCGACATCATAGCATCGAAGAGCTGATAGCAAACTCAAAAATCGTGGAAGAGAAGGGAATAGCGAATTACGAACTCGTGCGTGAACTCTTCTTACAGCCTCTGGTGACCGATGCTTATGATATAAAATGGCATGCGCCCGCTGAGGTAGAAATAAAAGAGTTCCTCTGTAAGGAGCATGATTTCGCGGAAGACAGGGTGAACAAGGCTCTGGAACGGATTTCAACGCCAGGACTAAAACAGGGGAGTATAGAGCAGTGGTTATAAATATATAAATATATATACTAATCTTTTAGCTACATCCGATTAATCATCACCTATGTTCTGGACAATTCTGGGCTTAATCGCCGGATTCATGTGCATCGCCAGTTTCATCCCGCAGATGCTGAAAGGTTACAGAACCCGGAAACTTGACGATCTTTCATACCTCCTCATGTCTTTCATGGGTTCCGGGATGTTCCTATGGGTAGTATACGGCATTCATATCAACTCCATCCCGGTTATGCTCACGAACATGATGGGCATTGGTTGTAATATCATTTTAATCAGCATGAAAATCAGCTATTCTCATAATATTAAATAACGGTTGGCCTCCATATGCTCTGCTCCCCGGTATAGAACTTCAATCATAAACAACACGTATCTTCTGCCTTATTGTCCCCGCTTTATCCCTTCGTTCGTCTATCTTCAATGTTGTAACCGCCCTTTCCGCACCCTGCTCGAAGACGGATTCATGCACCGCTTCAAACGCTTTTAAAACTAATGATATCTCCTCGGCTTCAAATATAGTGCTCATGGCAGTAAGTTCCGGCTCCAATCCTAACTCTTTCAGCTCCTTTACCGCCGCAGCCACGTATTTACTCACACCTGGCGTTTCTGTACCTATTGGCACGACACTGAGTTCAGCAATTATCATCTGATCTTACCACGGTCGTTCTCTACCTGTCCCCGGACGGACTCCAGAGCTGATTTCAGGACATCAATGAAGTCCCAGTGTCGCTTATCTGCTTTAACTTCTACCTCCTTGACTCCCCTGGAGGTCATCAGTGTTTTAGTGCCCCCGGGCTCGCCATGACCAACGTATAACGTATTGGGCGTTTTTACATGCACACCAATTTTATAATATGATACACCGCCTCTGTCACGCTCCTTCTTTATCACTATTTTCACCCAGTGGACTCGCTTAGCGGACCTGGCAATTTTTCTCACTTCGTTATCTATTATCTCATCTGCAAGTTCCTTATATTCATCATCAATCGTGCCTTGAATCTCCACCTCAATCTTAGCCTTCTCCCGTAGTTCACTCAGATATCGCATTATGTCCTGTATCGTTACGAGTCCATCAGGACTCTGGTCTTCTACAATAGGTACAGCCCGTATATCATGATTCCACATCAAACGGGCAATCTCTGCAAGATTCGCATCTGCACCGACAGTTATCACAGGCGAACTCATGATGTGCTCGACTGGCTGCTCCATTCTCGTGTTTTTCTCGCCTGTGAACTCGCCCGCGGTCATTCTCCTCTTTGGTTTGTAGAACCGTTTTAAAATATCTCCCTCAGTAACTATGCCAGCTAATTTATCCGTGTTATCAACAACAAGAACGTGCCCCACGTTGTCCTTTCTTATAAGGCTCCTCACATTTTCGATACTCTCTGTCTTCCCTATACATACCGGCTCGCGGGTCATTATCTTCGCGGCATTCGTATCTTTCAAAATGAGCGAGTCCGCACCCCTTTTCATGATGTCGTACACCGTAACGATGCCCTCCAGTTTGCCGTCATCTGCAACGACTGGTGCTCCTCTCTGACCACTATTTACCAGCTCTGAGATGGCATCAATGGTTTGCGTATCTCTGTGTATGCAGTGTGGCGTAAACATGAACGCATCCACGTGTGATTCTGGATTGGACGCGAGCAGCAGGTCATGGATGTTGACCATATATATCACTCCGCCATCTAAGACCACCAGGTTGTGAAAACTATTCTTTTCCATCACGCCAATCGCTTTCGCTATCGAAGTATCTGGCGATACTGTCGTTACCTTCCTTGTACTTATCTCTATTACAGCTTCGTCAAACATCTTTTCTCACTTCTTATATAAAATGAAGATACGCATATTAAAGATATTGGGGATAGGCATGCACATTATCAATCATCTTCTAAGTGTGCATTCTGCGCCGCCTCTTGTCTTACAGCCACCGCACACCGGCTCATAACCACAGCCCGTACATTCCGTGTTGCACTCTGCCGAGGCGAGAAGCTTCTCTAAATTAGCCTTAATTCGATCAATTCGGTTCGTTCTCACGTTCCCAGCCGGAAGCGGTAGGAACGGGCAGCCCCATACATCACCGTTCGGCTTGATATACATCATCCCCCGCCCTGCTAAGCACCCGCCGAAGTAGCGTCCCAGAATACCTATTATTCGCCTGTTCTGAATACCACGGGACTGGAGCATATAAGCCCAGTATTCAGGTGCAGCAACTGGGATTAATATCGCACGCACCTCTCGCTGCTTCTCCAGAATCAGATTTAACAGCGTTCTGAATTCATCACGTCCAAGTTCATAATCCTGCCATTCTACGCCGCGACCAAAAGGAACGAACCGATAGATGAAATAGGAATAAACACCGATTTTATCGCCATAATCAATGATTCGCGTGATTTCTTCGAGGTTAGGTCTGGCTGCAACGATATTCAGATGCAGATAAAGATTCTCGGCTATGCAATTCTCAATCCCTTCCATCACAGCGTCATAAGCTCCTTCCATTCCCCTTATACGGTCATGTATCGCCGGATTCATGGCGTCTAACCCTATTACGACACCAACATCGAATTTATTCAGCAGTTTCGCCACTTCTTTCGTTATCAACGTGCCGTTTGTCGCGATGTAGACGGTAAGACCTGTTGATTTCGCGTATTCTATCAATTCAAAGAGGTCTTCCCGTAACAAAGGCTCTCCACCCGTGAACACAAATGACCTGATGTCTGACGCAGCTATCTGGTCTATCAGTGCCATACCTTCTTCTTTCGATAGCTCATTATCATCATCATCATAAGATGTCTCGCCACCGAAAGCATGACAATGGACGCATTTCAAGTTGCATCTGCTCGTCATTTCCCAGACTACATGCGGATTAAGCCCGAAGCAACCTATCTGTCTCGCTCCGGCACCTGCATGGATAATATTCTTGAGTTGAAATAGCCATCGAAGAAACGCCTTTTTATGCCAGCCAGTGAGCCACGCATACAGCAGGATCATGGCCATTTGCTTCAATAACAACTGTGGTGGGTTGTAGAACGGTTTTACCTCTTTACGCTTTTCGCCTACGTCTGCGCAATTCAGAATTATAATACGTCTTTTCATCTCCTCTATCTACCCTGATTTAATATAGCACCAGTAGCAATAGTGTTTTCTACGGTGATGGTTAACAC
>JBAQFZ010000127.1:0-27854 GCA_049287525.1 Halobacteriota archaeon
CCGGAGAATCACCGATGCTCGCACATCTTTATTTATGTGGGTCATGAATATGTAAAAGCAGTTTCAATATATAAAGATAGTCTAATCTAACCCGTTACAAAATTTGTTATCGCCGAAAGTCATGTAATAAATGAACAATCTCTATACCCGCGCGCTTTAGATATTCCAGACCTTCCGTATCACTGTACTCTCCCGTCATCACTACCCTCTTTATCCCTGCATTTATTATCAGCTTGGCACATATCTTGCAGGGGAAAGCATTTACGTAAAGCGTGGCACCGTCTGCATCTCTGCCCGACTGTAAAAGCGCATTTTGTTCTGCATGTATGCCCACACACTCTTCATGCCTCTCGCCAGACGGGATATTTAATTTATCGCGTCTGCACCCAACTTCGTTACAATGTGGGAATCCTTTCGGTGCTCCGTTATAACCCGTGGATATTATCACGTTATTTTTAACCACCAGAGCCCCTATCTGTCTCCTCAAGCATGTTGAACGCAATGCCACGTCATTTACGATGTTCATCCAGTATTCGTCCCAAGGTACTCTCTCTTTAGCCGGCTGTTCCTTCGCTTCTCTTTGATTCATCTACTAACTATGTATATATATATACTCTCTGTCACTATCCGAAGTTAACACCCAGTTCTTGTAACGAATAGCGGTCTATCATTATCATTAGTATCACAGGACTTAACTTAACTTAATTCAGCAATAACAAGCAGATCTATTTCATCCGCCAGATCCGCGAACTTCTCTTTAAACTCAAGCATCTTCTTACGTTTATCTTGCCCTATCTTCGCCTGGTCAAGTTTATCCCCGAGTTCCACCTCTTTATGATAAATGTCATCAATAAGCGTAAATATACGTGGATTTTTGCTTTTAAAATCCTTTAAGCTCGTCTCAATATCCTCACCCTGCGAATACCTCTCCAGTATTACATCAAACGCATTGAAAATCCGCTCCCAGTCCCTATAAAACTCAGCTACGGTTCCTAAAAAGGTAGCTGATATCCTCTTCTCTTCTTCCATAATGAGAGGAGATATTTATGTTCGACTATAAAAATGTTTCACAGTTTTTATATTTATTCTTCCTTTTGGGCTTCGTTCTAAGAGAAGGTTCTTTTATCGCTTCCGCAAAACTACTCTCACCACATCGCCATCCACGAGTAGATGCGAAAGCCCCACATGCTGCCCCGCATGTTTTCCCGAAGGGCCCCAAATCTGGGCATACCGGAATCGTTCGGTAAACTCACGGTGAATTGCAGAACAGACGTCAGCCACAGTAGAATCCACACGCATGACCAGTGGATTAGCCATATCCGGCGGTGCACCCTGCGGCTTCATGTAGATACGTATAAATCCAAGCTCTTTATAGATTCGCTCCTTCAGTGTGTCTAACTTCAGACTCTGCTCCGCAGAGATTAGAATCGCATCCGGGAATCGTTTACGGCATTTCGATCGTGTATCGGTGTCTGCAAGGTCTGTTTTGTTTATGACGGTGATTGCACGGAGGTATTCCCGGTTCCCGGTAACCACGTCTATAAGCTCGTCAAGTGTGATTTTTTCGCGTATCAGGACGTCAGCATTGTGGATTCGATATTCAGATAGAACTGCACGAATCATTCGTTCATCGATGCCCTGGTTGAGTTCAACTGTGCTGCTTATCGCTATTCCACCACGAGTCAATTTGTGTATGGGAACATCAGGTGGTCGTACATTAATGCGGATGCCTGCGTTATACAATTCCTGTACCAGAATAGCGTATTGCTCTAAGTGGAAGATATCCACGATAATGAGAATAAGGTCCGCGTTTCGCATTATAGAGAGAACCTCCTTGCCATGCCCTCGACCTGCCGCGGCACCCTGGATAAGCCCGGGTACGTCAAGGATTTGCAGACGTGTGCCTTTGTATTCCAGAGTACCCGGGATCACCTCGAGGGTAGTGAAATCATAAGCTGCAACTTCTGCACTGGTGCCGGTAAGATGGTTGAGCAGCGTGGACTTACCCACTGAAGGAAAACCTACCATCACGATGGTGGCATGCCCCGATTTTTTTATGCCGTAGCCCCTTCCCACGTGTCCTGATTTTGATGCCGCCTGCTTTTGTAATTCGTCTCGGAGTCTAGCGAGTTTCGCCTTTAGACGCCCGATGTGATGAGAGGTTGCCTTATTGTAGGGCGTATTCCTGATTTCGCCCTCAATGCTTTTGATCTCCTCTTCGATGGTCATTTCCTTTTAACTCTACAATGCCCACGCAAAGCTCAATTTTTTCAGTACTACATCTTCGATGACGAGGAGCATTCTTCTATCACAATCGTATGATCTATCAGATTTATCTCCTTTAGCCGCCCCTTTGCGTGCTGTACCTCGCCTAATATTCCACTGAGTTTTATAGCCTCGCCTTCTACTTCTACGTGAACCACATCCTCCATCAGTAATACCCTGACCCTGGTCCCTTCTTTCTCTATTAGCACACTTGATTCGCACATATCTGAAGTATTAGTTAGTCCGCATCATTTAATAATATTTTTTGTAGCCACATCATTGAATTCATCTTTTTGGGTTCGAAACTTGTCGCTCGTTATCCTAAATCGCTTAATTCCGCCGATAGCGTGCTATACCAGGACTCTAAAACCACTGATACCTTTACTCTGCGCCAGTTGATTAAATTCTAGGGCGGATAGCCCCGTTGTGGCTCTTATTAGTCTATCACTTTTTAAAGCTCGATTAACGGTTATCATACTTGATAACACATATTATACCTATACCCAATTAAAACCTTCTCAATAGAGATAAGCTGTTAATTAGCAACAAGTCTAATCTAATATATATTCTCTGAAGACATTTATTTGATAACATGCCAGAACCACAGTCCACGGACGGAGTCTCAATTTTAATAAAACACAAATGGAAGATCGTATTAGCGTTAATCATCTTTTTAATCTCTTTCACCTTTGCTTATGTTATATACCCTCTCCTGGATGGCATAGTACTGGGGGTTGTGTTAGCATACGTTGCAAGACCGATGAAACATTATCTTGACAGATACTCTCCAAGATTATCTCCTTATCTTGCTACATCTGCTATCGTTCTTCCGATTTTTCTTATTGTTGGTTTAGGTGTTATTGAGATTTTCAATACGATCATATGGGCTGCCAAAAATCAGGATTATGTGACCGTGAGTCTATTTGACCTCGTGAGAAGGCTGAGCCTCCCTGAAATCATTCAAGAAAAGATCCAGGATATCTCAACTAATTTTAGCTCATATATCCTACCTATCATTAAACAAATGCCCATTGGTAAAATCGTTAATAGTTTTGTAATGGCTATTATAAATATCCTTATTGCAATAGTACTTTGTTTCTACTTACTGGTAGATGGCAGCCGTCTTGTTGAAAAGTTAGTGGATATAATACCGGAAGAAGTGGATGAGTTCTCAAGGAAATTCTTAATCCATTTAGATGGCATTCTTTCTGCGATATTTATTGGAAATACATACAGTGCTATTACAGTTGGAATTCTTTCATTAATCGTTTTTTCCGCGTTTGGTTTTAAAAACGTACTTGCGCTTTCTGCGCTCATGCTTATTGCAGCCCTTGTACCTCTTTTCGCCGGGTGGATGGTGATAGTACCGCTTTCGATCTACCGATATTTTGAGCAGGGAGGTGAGTGTGCATTGATCTTTCTGGGAGTCTCGATCCTCGTCATAATGATACCACCAGAACTTTTAATAAGGCCTTACCTTATCCATACCCGCTCAAATATACATCCTATGCTCATCATCATAGCATTTATTGGCGGTGGGCTGGTAGGAGGAATTGCAGGGTTTTTTGCATCCCCAATTCTCCTTGGAGCAATAATTGCAGCATACAGGGCGAATGTGGCGATACAACGGGAAAAATTACTGAGGCACGCCTAATCCAGCAGCAGCCCTTCCCTGCTGAAAATCTTATGCTTCTTAAATTCAGTTTTAAATGTTTTTCCGTCTCGTTTTTAGCATGTGCGCGCTGGATGGACAACCTCGCAAACTTTTTAAACGATGGAATAGATACCTGGTTGGACATGGTATCGCACTCACTATTTCGTAGCCTGAGCACAAATGCCGATCAGCTATATATAGAGATAAGGGATATACGTGAGAGCCTCAAGCAAAATTATCTCCGGGCTTCGGGACGCAGAACCAAATGAGAATATGCCAGATCATATCATAAAAATAGTAATTGTTCAATATCTTGTGGTATAAATTCTAAACACTATACTCTATTCGCATTTTGCATTTATTTATATCGTCACTGCAACCGCGGTCTTTTCCAAGTACAACTGCACTCCATCGCCGTTTCCATAAAACTCAACCACCACATTCTTTGCTGTAGTGTTAACACGGACATTATAATACGACTCGTCTAAGCATGATTTCTCCTTCGGTCTGATTCTTTATGATTGCACCGTGTTCATAAACGAGCTTGAAATTAGGGAGATTCCGGTACTGACTGCTATATCGTATGCTTCCGGAGGAGTTCACGAGGAAGGGGATGCCGTACTCGTAGCTGATGTTCACGGAATGAAGGACAGGCGTTTTCGCGAGGTCGTATGTTACTAACTCAGCTCGCCACTGGATATACCGATGCCCGTCAGAAACGGAGGATAAATCAGAGATGTCCTGCCCGTTCGTTACTTCCGGGCAGTCTTTCCAGTCCATAGCTCCGAGCATGCTCGCATTTATAGAAGTCCTAACCTTCATGATGATATTCGTGTCTTCATCAACCGTTTCATACCATGCCATGGTGCCATAGCAGACAAGCGAAGTATTTGTGTCATGTCCAACGTGCCCCTCTGCGGAGGTAACATTGGAAACGAGGTAACCGACATCGTAATGACAGATCGGTGGCGTATACGGGAAGGCGTGCTCATACCGCGTTCCGGGCTCTCCGCTTGAACCCGCTCTTCCATTCACCCCGGCTCCATCGCAGACCCCTCCCGCCCCTCCAGTTCCATTATCCACCTTCGCACGTGCTATGAACTCGCCGGTGTAATTGAAATCAGTTTCGTAGAGCACTTTGATCCGGCCGCCCGAGCCGCCGGAATCATAGTTTTTATCCTCACCGATTTCCAGTGCGAGTTCCGCACCACGGTCAGATGTGACCACCTGAAACTTATCATAAGCAGTATTCATAATCGTATTTTTCTGGGCTTCCCGGTTTCATGGGGAGGGGATGGGCGTTCTCTTCTCGCCGAGAAACCCGTGTTGATAATTGCGGTTGTGAGATTTATAGCGGTACAACTTGTAATGGAACGAGAAGCGAAGACGAAAAAGCGGCATGGGAAAACGTGCACTGACCGGATTGGCACATCTCATCTCTCGAAATGCCTCTCTAAAGTCCACCTTTTATTGAGCAGATACCTCCGCAGACACGATCTTCAATTACATATACACGAACGAGATTGATAAAACCTAAAAACGGGACTTCATGGGGGCATTCTTTCTTCACCATCGCTATGCTCTGGAACCTGAAACTAACCCTCTCCCCCCTCTCCCTACCCATAGTGGCTACTGCCTACTGCCTATTCCTTTTTCCCTACTCCCTCCCTTCACTATTTCCATCGCATCTTCAGCCGAGATGCCTTCATGCACTACCTTGCATATTGCGATTGTCATATCTTTCGGGCTCTTATGCTGAAACACATTTCTGCCTATTGATACACCGGCAGCACCCACGGCAATCGCATCTTCTACCATCTGCAGCACTTCCTCATCCGTATTCGCCTTCGGACCGCCAGCTATTATCACCGGTACCGGACAACCGCCTATAACTTCCTTAAACGTCTCTCGATCACCGGTATAATTTGTCTTTATGATGTCCGCACCGAGTTCCGCACCCACTCGCGCCACGTGCTTCACCATCTCTACATCATGCTCACTCTTCACCTTCTTACCACGGGGATACATCATTGCCAGCAAAGGCATGCCCCACTCTTCGCAGACCATTACAGTCTCGCCAAGCGCCTCTAACATCTCCGCTTCAGTCTCGGCACCCACGTTCACGTGCATTGATACCGCATCTGCACCCAATCTTATCGCCTCTTCCACCGTGGAGACCATAATCTTGTTTAATGGATCAGGACCTAACGTCGTACTCGCAGAGAGGTGAACTATTAGCCCTATATCCTTACCATACCCGCGATGCCCGGCTATTACAATGCCCTTATGCACGAGGACAGCATTTGCGCCACCCTCTGCTATTGCATTCACCGCTTGCTTCATGTCTCTCAACCCGTATATTGGACCTGAGGTCACGCCATGATCCATGGGGACAATCATGCTTCTCCCACTATTCCTATCCACTATCCGCTCCAGCCGTATCCGCTTCCCTACGCCTATACTTTCCATTCTTTCTCTTAGGCTTGTCATAATCTTACCACGCCCTTCCTATCTTCTATTCGCATATAAATCTTATTCCTTTTTTCTACGCCAACCTCAACGTCTCCAGATTCTGGGGGGCTACCGTCTCTATCTTAAATTTCTTGTGTATTCCACTCGCTAATGCCAAACATTTGCTAGCTTCGCCATGCATGCACATCACCTTTGAAGGCAACGGTTTTATACCCCGAACAAAATCCATCAATTGATTTCGGTCTGAATGCCCGGAGAAGCCATCTACTGTGTTTATATCCATTTTTATCTTTACATTCCCTATTTTACCATCGTCAGAGAGCTGAATCTCATTCCAGCCTTTCTGTATCCTTCTACCAAGCGTTCCTTCCGCCTGGTAGCCAACGAAGATAAGCGTGTTCTTCTCATCGCCTGCAAGCCTTTTCAAGTATTCTAATACCGGACCGCCATTCAGCATACCCGAAGTTGCAAGTATAATGGACGGCTCATCATCTTCTATTACTGCTTTCCTCTTCTCCACATCGTCCACCGGCACAAAAACATCTGATAGAAATGGATTCTCACCCTGAAATATTGAATTCTTCAGATTTTTGTTCAGATACTCAGGATACGCAGTATGAATAGACGTTGCTTCCCAGATCATACCATCTAAATATACCGGCACCTCCAGTTGCAAACCCTCCAGTGCGATCATCACTTCTTGCGAACGACCGACGGCAAAAGCGGGTATTATTACTTTACCACCTCGCTCTATCGTCTTTACCATCGCGTCCTTGAGGCTCTTCTCCGCCTCGCGCCTTGATGGCTGCATATCTTTCATGCCACCGTATGTAGATTCCATAACCAGCGTTTCCAGTCGCGGGAAACCATTGAACGCCGGGTCGAAGAGGAAAGTCCGTTCATACTTTATATCGCCTGTAAATGCGACATTATGATGCCCGTTGCCCGCATGGAAATATGCAATCGAAGAGCCCAGTATGTGTCCCGCATTGTAAAAAGTCAGCTTCACGTCGGGCGCTATGTCCGTTACGTCACCGTACTTCAATGGGATCGTATGCCTTATCGCATCCCTTATCATGGCTGATTTATAGGGTATCTTATTCCCCTCTCGCACTGAGACCTCTATATAGTCAAGCAGGAGAAGAACCATAAGGTCTCTCGTTGGCGGTGTCATGTATATTGGTCCGTCATAGACATATTGGAACAGAAGAGGCACCAGACCCGTATGATCAAGATGTGCATGCGTTATCACTACCGCATCTATATCACTTAGCGGTGATACTTCAGGCACGTATAGATAGGGCGTCCCCTCCGAACCAACACTGACACCGCAATCTATTAAAATTCGCGTCTCCGGCGTAGAAAGCAAAAAAGCATTCCTGCCTACTTCTCGACAGCCACCCAACGCCGTTATCCGCAGCCATTCATCGTCCTTTGACTTATCTCTGTATATCCTCCTGCCTACTTTCTTCACAAAACTCTTTCTGAAATCATGCTCTTCCCGTAAATACCGCCGTATGCTCTTTATTATTGGTGATTGGATTGGCAGTGCTCTGATAACGTTAGGTCGCCACCCTATTTCTTTCGCTACTTCGCGTAGCGTTGCGCCATGAGTACCTATTACCAATCCCGGCTTTTCCGCTTCTATTATCACCTCCGCTTTGTCCATGTCGAAGTAGATGTCTTTTATCCCGCCTTCTTCCGGTATAACCTTATGAATCACTTTGGATGCCATCTCTGGTTCCATCAAGATGTTACTGCTGGGTCTAACGGAAATCCGCTTCTTCAGCTCCTTCGCTAAGGTTCTAACTAAAGCACCTTCGTCCACGAACCGCTGCGTGTCTTCAGTATATATGACCAGCTCAGGTCCCTCAAATTCCACACCTGTGATACTCACTTCTTTCGGCAGTAACTCCACTATTCGTCGTTTCAATTCCAAAAGCGCTTCTTCCGCTGGCATTGTCTATCCTTACTCTTATCTAACCTAAGATTAACACACTCTGTTTCTACTCTTTATCCCTCTGCTCGTTTCTATTTCACATCTTCGCGATTGAATAAATCGAGATACCAAAAAGTCAAAAGCAAAAAAGCAAAAAAATCAATTAAAAGAACTCCTTATTTCTTTTATCTTCTCTACACTTATTTCCTCCTGTTTATCTTTCGTTATTATCATTACTTCCATCTCTTCTCCCGATGCACTGTCCCGTTTCATTGCGGAATGCAGTGCCTGTATTGCAAGCGCTATTCCTTCTTCCATAGTCATATCTTTTGAATACCGGTCTTCAAGTACGCCATACGCAATAGGAGAGCCAGAGCCCGTGGCTGCTATCTCTTTCTCATCCGTATTACCACCAAAAGGGTCTAACGAGTATATATGCACTCCATTTCTGTCTATACCACCTACCAGAAGCTGCACAATGAATGGAAACATCCGCTGTGCACTCAGCACATTGGATAACAGCGTGGTCAGCGCTTTTACGCTCATAGGCTCCTGCCTCCGTACCTTATAAAGCTTTGCTTCTACCGACATTGCCCGAATCAACGTCTGTGCGTCCCCTACGATCCCGGCAGTGGTTACACCTATTCGATCATCCACCAGATATATCTTCTTCGCTGCTTTTGATGCTATAAACGAGCCCATCGTCGCTCTCTTCTCGCTCGCCAATACTACGCCGTCAGCGCATATTAAACCCACGGTAGTCGTCCCCTTCTTTATCATATCCTGTATTTCCATTGTCTATATACCTCCATGCGTGGTCGTCAGTTTCACATGTTTTACGCCCTTCAGGCTCATTATGTTCTCTGCAAGTTCCTTTATCTTCTTCGCCTCTCCTCGCATCACTACCACCTCAAAACAATTCTCCTCATCGAGATGGATGTGTGACGCTGTTTTTATCAGATCTATGTAATGGTGCTGCGCTTCTGTTAGCTCATCGCCTAAACCCCGCTGACTGTGGTCATAAAGGTAGGTGATGGTTCCTATCTCCTCGCCTGCTTCGCGTTCCATCCACTCATACTCTACGATATAAGCTCTGATTGCGTCCCTTATCCCTTCCGACCTTGATGAGTATCCCCTGCCCCGTATTATCCTGTCAAACTTGTTTAACAGGTTAGCGGGAAGAGATACTCCTATTCTAGTCAAACCTTGCTCTTCTTCCATTTTTAGCCCTTCCTCCAATCCCTTATATATTTTATTATCTCCTCTGCTTTACAAAACTCAGTCGAATCGTGCTTCTTTATACGAACCACCTTCGCATTGAACCCACGCGTCCGGAGCTCCTTCTCCAACGTCTCTTCATCGAAAGACTGGTCATAGCCTATTGCTATGATATCTGGTTTTATACTATATAAAAGTTCATACATATCCTTTTCGCTTCCCAACATTGCTTTATCTACCATTTTCAATGCAGAAACCATCTTCAACCTCTGCTCTTCTGGTATTACCGGCGTTCTTTTTCGCTTCTTCACCGTTGCATCCCGTGCAACAATCACCATGAGTTCATCGCCCAGTTTCTTCGCCTCAGCCAGATAGAGTAAATGCCCGGGATGGAGTATATCAAAAGTCCCGGTTGCTAAAACTCTTACCATGACTCCTCCTCTAAATCCCTCTTCACTGTCTCCAGCTTGCGGACTTCACCTTTTGAATTATAACACCGCCAATTATCCGCGGCATACGGGAAGAACGTAATGATGTGGCAATTCCCGGTCCTGGAGAAGATCAATAAATCTTCTTCTGATGGTCGCCCCATCCCGGAATGCGGATGACTATGAACGGAACCCACGTAGTGGAGACCGATGGGCATCATGTCCAACTGAATAACTGCATTTACAACCGATGTGCGTGTACCAGGCAGGAATAAAACTTCTGTTATGACATCGGCATCGGCATCAGCGTTCAGCATACCGATGAATTCCCGTGGATAACTGGATTTGCTTACTTCCATGATGAATGCCAGTGTGTCCTCTGCGATACCCCAGATCTCTCCCCCTTTCCGCTTTTTCATCGCCCTGAAACCTTTTACTGCCCTTTGATAATGCTTGTGCCTCTGATCTAAGAAAGTGTGAATATAACATGACCCTCTGTTTCTATTTCCTCCTCACGTGGCAAAGTTCCAAATTTCGCGCGCAGTATCAAATCTGCTATCTCATACTTCAGTACCTTTGCTATCCCGACTACCGAAGTGGTGGGTCTTGGATTTACGTCCACCACGTATGCCTGCCCGTCTTCTCCAAATACCAAATCTATCCCAACATACCCCTGGCAGTGAAGCACGGCGGCCACCTTCTTACTTACACGTATTATCTCCTTCTCGGCTTCCAGACCCATAAAGAAGGGTACTTCTCCCCCTTCGTAATGTAATCTACCACTATCTACCTTTATAAATTGCTTGTTTATCGTCAACGGTAATACCGAAGAAGCCCCTACAATTACGCTGCTGCTTATGTCTTCCCCTTTTATATATTCTGTTACGATATACTCCTCGTTATTAGCAGCCTCGTGAATCGGACTGCCATTCATTATAAGGACGTCTTCTGATGCACATCCATATCTCGGTTTCTTCACATATACTCCCCTCGCATCTCCTTCCCGCTCCGCATCCGATACAATCCGCGGCACTGATATTCCATGTTCGCTCAAAACTTCGGTAGTCCGTTTCTTATCCGCGCATAACTTTACACACTCAGAAGGGCAGCCCAGGTTAACGGTATTCGACTCTACGAGTTTCGTAAGCCTTTCAAGTTTCTTGTCGGGTGCGATAACTATGCCCGCATCGCTCTCCTTTGAAAGCGTGACCAGCGCAGTTTCAAAATCATCTTCCGCAACTGGATAGAGAACTTCATTCCCCGTACCCTCAAAACTTGCCCTTAGCGTTGTTAGCATCGCTTCCCCTTCTCTCCATAGAGAACCGTTCTTCTCACCCCTACCACCACCACCACCCACCGCATACTCTGCCACCATTATCTTCATTTCAGGACACGCACGCGCTATTTCGCCTTTGCAAGAGTTTTCCCGTGTTCAAGTAGCTTTGCCAGGGTGAGGAGTATATTTAAGAAATGGTCATTAGACATGGATTTACCCAGATCATTCTCCCAGTCATCCTTAATGGAATTGAACTTCTTCGCTGTCACTTCCGATATTTTACCGATGTCGGAAACGTAAACACCTTCGCCCCTCTTTAATCCCGCTTTTCTTCTCTCTCCTGAGTCGGTAGTAGGCCGGCTCAGTGTGTTCATAGCTCGCGTAACAGTAACCAGCTTAATCGGGACAGAGCGAATACGATTCTCCGCTTCCTGTATCTCCTCTGCCGTTATCGTGCCTCCCTCTATCTCCTCCCCGTAGTTCCTTATCCAGTAAGGACTTGTATCCATCACGTGTGGTTCGTGTGGTTCTCGATCTTTTTCGGGTACCGCCACCTCTATCGCAGCCACTTCTACCTTCTCCTCGGTGCGCAAACTGCTTATAGCGAATCCCATTGCATTTATAGCGCGTGTAACAGTAGCCAGCTTAATCGGGGCAGAGCGAATACGATTCTCCGCTTCCTGTATCTCCTCTGGCATAATCGTGCCATTCTCAATCCTATCCCGATACTTCTGCAACCATCCCGGTCCACATTTAATCCGCTCCTCGGGCCCGCTCGCTTTCTGCTCTTGCACATCAGTCATCGCGGCGGACCTTGCCGGTTCCCCGGTGCGCAAACCGCTTATAGTAAACCCCATTGCATTTATAGCCCGCATAACAGTAACCAGCTTAATCGGGGCAGAGCGAATACGATTCTCCGCTTCATGTATCTCCTCTGCCGTTATCGTCCCTGCCTTTATCTGTGCCCCGTATTTCAATATCCACTCTGGTGCTTTCCCTATCCTCCCCATCGCGTCCCTCCTTTTTTATTGTTTAATTTTAATTAGTATAATGAATATTTATTATGTTGCAAAAAGAAAGTAAGTAAAAGAATAAAAGAAGAAGAAAGGTGGTGAATCAAAATTCCCTGCGGTAAGAAGCGAAAGATAGCAAAGATGCGGAAGCATAAGCTGAAGAAGAGAAGAAAGAAGATGCGGTATAAGAAATAGAGGGCACTCTCTCTCTGGTGATTATATTATCAATCCTTTACTCGTCACCTGTATTCTTCATTCATTTGTGCTATGGGTCACGTTAGGGTAGCGGCGCTCCGTGATGCATGCAGGTTCCTAAATAGTCTGGTTAGTGTAGTAATAATGTAAGGAATAGGGAGAAGCTTTGTTACTTTCGCGGTGTAAAAAATTTAAGTGAAGGAGGAGATTAAAGAAAAGGAGGGCTAAAAGGCATAGGAGAAGGATAGGAGATGAAGGAGCTAACCGAAGTAAGGACATTAAAAGAGGGACGATATGTCGTTATAGATGAAGAGCCATGCACGATAGTGAGCATAGCGACATCGAAGCCTGGGAAACACGGCGCTGCAAAAGCGAGGGTGGAAGGGATAGGAGTATTTGATGCGCAAAAAAGGTCGGTGGTTCAGCCAGTTACTGCAAAGATATACGTGCCCGTGATAGAGCGGAAGAGCGGGCAAGTGCTTTCTATTTCGGATGATACGGCGCAAGTGATGGACCTAGAGGACTATTCAACGATAGAAATGAAAATACCCCCGGAATTGATTGAGAAAGGGAGGATAGAACCCGGGAAGGAGATACCCTTTTTACGTTACGAGGGGAGATATAAAATAGATATGAAATGAAAGGGCTTGGGAATGGTAAGGAAAATGGAACGATTCCACAGAGGTAGTGAGAAGGAGAAGATGGTGGAACATGAAGGGATAAAGGTAAAGGACATAATGGTAAAGGATGTCGCATGTGTAAAGGTCCCGGGGGCGAGAAATGATCTAATGGAGATATGTAAAGAGAGATACATCTCAGGTGCACCGGTGGTTAAGGACGGTAAGGTAATAGGCGTAGTCACGCGACAGGATTTGCTAAAAAAGCCCAATGAGGCACAAATAGCGATGCTGATGAGTAGGAATCCTATTACGATCAGTCCAGAAGCGAGCATTGAAGAGGCAGCAAGGGTTATACTTACGAATAAGATACGCCGCTTGCCCGTAGTACGGGATGATAAGTTAGTAGGGATAGTATCCGTTGTGGATATAGTGCGGGAAATAGCTGAAAGGGGCTATAAGGAGCCAATAAGCAAGTACATAGCGATGACTACCATAACGGTGTGGGAAGAGACGCCTTTAACAGTTGCGGGTCGGATAATGGAGCTTGCAGGAGTGAAAGATGTTCCAGTTCTAAATACCAAACTCGAGCTGGTTGGGCTGATTACAGACCGTGATTTGATAAATGCCGCGGTGATTGAAGATGTAACGGAGAATTCAGACCTATCTTTAGGTTCTGATGAAGACAAGTGGACGTGGGAAGGAGTGAGGGATACAATGCGATTATACTATAGCGTATCAAAGATAAAATTACCGGATAAGACCGTAAAAGATATAATGGTAAAGAAGGTACTTACAGCCACTCGTAATTCCGAAGTGGGCGAATGTGCAGAGAAGATGAGCAAAAACAGGTTTGACCAGCTTCCCGTTATCTCCATGAGGGGTAAATTATCCGGTATACTTCGTGACAGGGACCTTCTGAATGTTTTAGTGTAGGAGATAAGAAATGGCAATCCTTGGTGGACTTTTCAAGCAGCACAGACCGCGGTATACGATGAACGAGGATGATAAGTTCTATGTGATGAGTTGTTCGGACTTACTGGGCGAAATAACATCTGTTATAGATGGCTTGGGAGTGATGCACGACTTCTTCTGGGATAAAGTAGGCGAAAGTAAATACGAAAGGAAGATGAGGAAGTGTGAAGCGAGGGCGAAGAGTACGCTTAGTGAAGCTGAGTATATTAAGGCGCCGGAGCGCTTTAAAGAGATGCATGGGCATATTGTGGACGGACTCAGGTATTTCGAGCAGTCTTACATCGAATCACTGGTCTATTTTACGGACAAGCAGCGGAATCATATAGCAAAAGCGATTGAATTAGCGTTATTAGGTAGTGCGGAGCTAAGAGATAGTAGCAAACAGTGGGCTAAAATAAAGAACAGGGCGATGACAGAGGAGTAAAGGTTATAACGCGAATAGAGAATAGAAAAAATGCAGCGTGCTAAAGAAGAGAAGAAAGAAGAGGTAGCAGAACTTGTACGTAGGAGAGCTTTTTTATGGCCGGCTTTTGAGATTTACGGCGGTGCTGCGGGATTCTATGATTATGGGCCGTTAGGTGCATTGTTGAAAAGGAAGGTAGAGGCAGCGTGGAGACGCTTTTATGGGATTGGTGAGGGGTTCTATGAGATAGAGTCGCCGACCATAGCGCCACGGGATGTATTCGAGGCATCGGGACATTTAAAAAGCTTTGCAGACATGGCAGTGGTATGTAAAGGCTGTAATAGCTTTTTCCGCGTGGCTGATGGAGGAATAGAAGCAGGCGAAAGGTGCCCTGAATGCGGTGGCGAGTTTGTAGAAGTGGGTGAGTTAAATCTGATGTTCCAGACGAGAATAGGCGTGACAAAAGGCGGAAGAGTGGATGGAGAACAGAATAAAAGCGAAGGCTATTTGAGACCTGAAACAGCACAGGGCATCTTCATTAATTTTCAACGATTGCTGCGGTTCAACCGCGATAAATTGCCTTTAGGCATAATACAGATGGGTAAGGCATACAGAAACGAGATTTCACCAAGAAAAAGCCTCATTCGGTTACGTGAGTTCACGATGGCAGAAGCGGAGGTCTTTGTGGACCCGCGGGAGAAGAACAGCCATCCGAAGTTCGGGACGGTGAAGGATAAGGAGATAAGGCTCATACCAGGTGAAGGAGAAGATACAGAAGTGCACAGGAGTTTAGAGGAAGCGGTTAGAAGCGGGATAATAGCAAACGAGTATCTGGGCTATCACATAGCGAAGGTGTACGAATTCCTGGGGCAGATAGGCATTCCGGAGGATAGGCTGCGGTTCAGACAGCATCACCGAGATGAGATGGCACATTATGCGAGCGATTGCTGGGATGCCGAGTTCCTTAGTGATAGCTATGGCTGGATGGAGATAGTAGGGGTGGCAGACAGAGGTGATTATGACCTCACGATGCACGCCTCGTTTTCGCATGTTGATATGAGCGCACATGCTCACGGCGAATCAGGACCGGGGAAGATAATCCCACATGTGATTGAGCCTTCTTTTGGGATAGACCGGATAATTTATGCGTTACTGGAGTGTGCTCTTTATAAAGAGGAGGTGGGCAAGGAGAAGAGGAAAATACTGAGGTTTAAAAAGGAGATAGCGCCGATTACCGCGGCAGTATTTCCGCTCCTCAACCGCGATGAGTTGAAGGTAAAAGCGAGAGAGGTGTTTCAGAATCTGAGGTCCGCATCATTATTTGTCGAATATGATGAATCCGGCAGTATTGGTAGGCGGTACCGGCGTCAGGATGAAATAGGCACGCCGTATTGCATTACCATAGATTACGAAACGCTGGAGGATGATACCGTGACAGTCCGGGAAAGAGACACGATGAGTCAGGTTCGGGTTTCCATAGCAGAGTTAAAGACGGTAATTAGTAGCGCGATATTCCTTTCTTCCTCTCCACAACCGAAGAACGGTAAATGAATAATTATACGCCAAATTTGTATAGTAAAAGAGTATTGAGGGGATGACAGGATGACAGGAGAAGGAAAGCACAATCGAGTGGTGCCTGTAATGGTGATGATGACTGTGCTAATGGTATCCTTGACTTACCCATTCGTTTATGCTTCACCACCAGTAGTACCGGGTGCGAATGGTTTCCAGATGTGCGATAATAGCGATAGAAGTAATAGCAGCTCTAACCATTCGGGATGGCTCGTGCATTCCGTCACAGAAGATAAAAGTAAGACTCGGGTTATCGTGCTGTTCAAAGGTAAACCGGACACTAAACTGATAAAAGAGTACCAGGGCGAGATAAAGCGCAGCTACAAGATAATTCCGGCGGTTGCTGCGGTATTGCCTGGAAAGGCAGGGGTTAATGCCATGCGTGATAATCCAAACATTGCATATATAGAGCCGGATTATGAGGTGCAAACAACGGAGACATTGCCCTGGGGTATTGATAGAATAAATGCAGAGATGGTCTGGAATGGAACAGAGGGTAAGACTGATGTATCCCTAACTGGAAATGCGGGTGCTGGTATCAACATAGCTATTATAGATACGGGAATAAACTATAGCCATCCGGATTTAAAGGATAATTATAAGGGCGGGTATGATTTTGTAAACAATGATACAGATCCGGGGGACGATAATGGACACGGAACGCATTGCGCGGGCATTATCGCAGCCGAGGCGAATGGCAAGGGTATTGTTGGCGTAGCGCCAGCAGCAAATTTGTATGCGATTAAGGTGATGAACAGTACAGGAAGGGGTTACATAAGTGATGTAATTGCGGGATTTGAATGGTCTATTACGCACCACATGGACATCATCTCCATGAGTATTGGTTCAACTCATGACTCGCGGGCATTACATGATGCGTGCGATAAGGCATACAATGTGGGACTACTGCTCGTGTCTTCTGCGGGAAATAATGGAAACGCCGATGGCACCGGTGACACGGTGACTTATCCCGGTAAATATGACTCAGTAATTGCGGTTGCGGCTGTGGACAGCCAGAACAAACGTGCAAGTTTCTCGAGTACCGGTTTGGAGGTTGAACTCGCAGCGCCGGGCGTGAATATTTATTCTGCCTATCTGAACAATACCTATGCAACAATGAGTGGCACTTCTATGGCTTGTCCTCATGTGACCGGCACGGCGGCTCTGGTATGGGCTGCGTATCCTGATTACATCCACGTTAATGTACGAGAGCGATTACAGGCGACCGCGGAAGACCTGGGTAAGCCCGGGAAAGACGATGCGTTTGGTTATGGTCTGGTAAATGCGGAAACAGCAGCATACGTGTCCATACCGGATGATACACCGCCGGGAAGTATAGCTAATTTAAAGATAGCTTCCCTGGGTGAAACACAGATAAAATGGACCTGGACAAATCCACCGGATAGTGATTTCAGTAGCACTATGGTCTTCCAGAACGGAATCCTGATGACCAATACCTCTAACACGTACTACGATGCAGAGGCTCTCATGCCAAATACATCTTATGAGATAGGCACACATACGGTAGACAGAGCTGGGAACGTGAATGCTACATGGGTAAATCAAACGGCACGCACAGAAACGGTAACTGCTCTCATCACTACCTCTTACTTCTCTACGCTATACGAGGGCAGGAGTACCCACAACTACGGGTCTATGACCACTCCAATAAGCGATGAAGTCTCCTACCGAAGATGGACGAACCCAAACCCAAGCCCGGGGCGATCGGTGGGTGGATGTTATACCAGAGCGATCTTCAAGATGGCAGCAGCAGCATCTAATAACTTCTCGCCATCTGTTGTTAATAGCACGGACACGGATAGAGGCAGAGAAAGGTTTACGGTCACACAGACAGTCTACCCGCTGCGGGTCTTCTCTAAACCTTGATACCGTAAATGGCAACCAAGACCCATATCTTTTTATACCTAACTCCCCTTCACTTTTACATATATGAAATCAGAAGAAGAAATATTCAATAGTATAATAGGCGCTATTCTGGACATCGGCGATACAGGTGCAACCATAGACGAAATCTCGAAGGCATTGCCCCTGGAACGGCATACACTGTCCAAATACTTGAACCACCTGCGTGCTGATGGTCGTGTCTCTTACAAACAAATAGGACGTGCGAAGGTATGGTTCGTGAGCAAAGCGCCCTTGCAGCATATCTTTCGCTTAAAAGAAGAGGAGAAGACCTACACCGAGAAGATCTTCTCCCGCATTCTCGCTGATATGCCCGAAGGCGTTCTGATTCTTGACTTCGACTACAATATCCTCTTCATGAACAGGTATTTGTCCTCGCTTTATGACATTTGTCTCGGTCAAAAGTATTATAGCGTCTTCTTCGGCTCTTTTCAGGACACCAGTCAAATCGCAGCGATTGTTGAAGGGCGGGAGGAAGAAGTTGAGTGCCGTGTGGAAGATAAAGCAAGTAGAATTCTGGACATCAAAGCGAGACGGGTAGAAAATCCCGACAGCACCTACTCCATCATCGCCATCATCCGGGATGTCACCGAGAATGTACGGAATGAAAAGCGGATAAGAACTCTATCTGAACTGTATAGACTGCTCGGAGAAGCGATTAACAGGTCTTATACCATTAGCCAATTGTGCTCCGCGATACTCACGAACCTGCGCAATGTAATCAGTTTTGAGATGGGCGATATACTGATTTACGATCCAGATACTGATATGCTTTCCAGTTCTGCTCAGATAGGTTACCCTCAGGTGCATGAGACCCGTGAAGTCACAGGCTGGAAGAGGCGAATCGCAATGGCTGCAATCCAAAGCAGGGATGTCTTCTTCTTCGATTGTTCCGCGCAGGATATGGCGGAGAGCGACCTAACCCAGACCGCTTACCACTTAGCCAGAGAATACCATCTCCATCTGGTCTATGCAATTCCCCTGATGACAAAGGGGGATATTCACGGTGCGCTACTCGTCCTTGTTGAGCCCCAAAGAACGAATGCTGATGAGGATCGAAGTTTACTGGAGGGCGTATCAGAAATGATTGCCGGTGGTATCGCCAAGATAAAAGCAGAAGAAGAGTGGCGACTCAAAGCGAGCATCATTGAAATCTCGTCACATCCTATCTTCATGGTTAATAAGGAAGGCAAAATGACCTATGTGAATCCGGCATTCATGGAGCTATGGGGTTACAGTAAAGAAACAGAGGTTTTAGGGCGTACATGTTCAGAATTCTGGAAAAACGGGGCTGAAGATGTGGTAAAAGCGGTGTACGGAACAGGTAGTTGGGAAGGGGAGTTAATCGCAGCGAAGAAGGATGGCTCGGAATACAGGACTCGATTATCCGCTTCGTTAATAATAGGAAAAAAAGGACCTCAGCAGTTAGTTGCAATCGCAGAGCCCTAAAACGACATATATTAAATTAACGCGGATTTATACTTTATATATATACAATTATAAAACAACTATAAATAGGTGTAATGAGCGAAACTAAAACGGTTATGGTGGTGGATGACGAACCGGATGTGCTGCTCTCAGTTGCGCAAATCCTGGAATTGAACAATTACAGGACGATCAGGGCAAAAGATGGTTATGAATGTATGGATAAATTAAAGGAAGCGACTCCTGATCTTCTCCTCCTCGACATAATGATGCCAGGCTTGACTTCTAAGGAGATATTGGAGAGGATAGGGGAAGAAAGTAGCTTGTCGCAGATAAAGATTATATTCATGACCGCCGTGCATTCGCATGAAGCAGCGGAGGAAGGGCTGTTTGCCTCGAATCAGGTAGTTGATTTCATAGAGAAACCGTTTACCGTAAGAAGGATGCTCGATGCAATAGAAAAAGCAATCAAGTGATAAATGTGGGATAGCAGGCTGACGGCAACGCTTGAGAGGAGGAAAGCATTTATATTGGCTATTGCATTATTGTCCTGTGTCATTTTAGATAGTTTTGCCACCCATTTCCTGGGAAAAGAGATAGTATACACGCATTTCTTCTATATACCGCTTATTCTGGCTGGGCTCTGGTATCACCGGAAGGCGGTTTACATTGCAATATTCCTTGGGGCGCTTCATGTTCTCTCGGTTTCGTTTGCGCTGGGTTTTGACACCATGAGATTTCTCGGATGCGTCCAGAGAGCGGTGATGTTTATAGCTGTGGCTTATGTCATCGGATTTATTAGCGAGCTACGAGCTAATGCGGAGGCAGGGCTAATAAAAGAGCGGGACAGGTCGCAGCAGATACTCAGCACCATTGGCGAAGCGGTATACATCTTTGACCCGAATTTGACTATAACCGAGGTAAACAGGACTCATCTGAAGACGTTTGACATAAATAGGGAAGAAGTTATAGGTAAGAAGTGCTACGAACTGTTCTTCGGACGGCAAGATAGATGCCCGGATTGTCCGCTCACCGATGTATTTAAGAGTGGGGTTTGTGTGCGTATGGAACGAATGATTCCCCGATCAGAGGCGGTAAAGAAGTATTTTGATGTGATGTATTGTCCTCTTTTTGATGACGGGGGTAATGTAATAGAGGTAATATGTGACGTGAGAGACCTGACGGAACGAAAGGCGATGGAAGATAAACTCGCACGGTCCGAACGCCTGGCGACCATAGGCGAAATCTCAGCTGGAATGGCGCATGAGCTCAGACAGCCTTTGGGCGTTATAAACAACTCCGTCTATTTCATTGGCAGCAAGTTGGAGGATACGACAGAAGAAAAGGTAAAGAAGCACCTGGCAATCTTAGAAAAGGAGGTAAAGCATGCCAATCACTTAATCTCGGACCTGCTGGATTTTGCACGTGTGGATGAGCCAGACTTCAAAGATTGCAATGTGAATCATGTGATAGAAGAAGTGCTTCCCGCTCTTGAAATTGGACCGAAGATAGCGGTAAAAACGGAGTTGCAGGAGAGTCTACCTCATATTCCGTGCGATTACTATCAAATCCAACGAGTGCTCGTTAATTTAATCTTGAATGCGGTGTCGGCAATGCCAGAGGGTGGCTACCTGAAAATAAGAACAGAGGAGAATAAAGAAGAAGGGAATATAGAGGTGCGCATTGTAGATACCGGGGAAGGAATAGCAAAGGAGAATATACAAAAAGTATTCGAACCTTTCTTTACTACTAAAGCGCGTGGTATTGGCCTTGGGCTTTCGCTATGTAAGAAATACGTGGAAGCACATGGAGGTACGATAGAAGTGGAAAGTGAAATGGGAGAAGGGACCTCTTTCACCGTGAAGATACCCTTCGAGCCTTTCCCTTTTAAAGTAAAAGTTGACAGAAGAGAAAGGAATTGAATGGTAATGAAAGGCATGGAAAAACCGACCCTACTCATCGTGGAAGATGATGCGGAGATGCGAGAGACGCTAAGCGATATCCTCTCTGATGAAGGTTACCCGGTAAAGACGGTGGGAACGGGCAAAGCGGCTTTAGCACTCGCAAAGGAGGAAAAGTTCCCGATATACCTGGTAGACTTGAGACTGCCGGACATTACAGGAATAGAGGTATTAAAGGGTCTGAAAGAGATCAATGCTGATACATCGCCCATCATAATCACCGCGTTTGCATCCAAGAAGACGGCAATAGAAGCGTTGAAAGCCGGTGCGTCCTGTTACATCGAGAAACCGCTGAACATGGCGGAGTTGCTATCTACGGTAAAACGGACTTCTGATGCCTATCAACTACGGGAGGATAAGAGAAGGGCAGAAGAGGAACTGAGGCAGAGCGAAGAGAAGTACCGCTCCCTCGTGGAGTCCTCAGACGATTCCGTATATCTCGTGGACCAGAATTGCAAGTATCTGTTTATGAACGAGAAACATCTATCACGCCTGGGTTTGTCACGAAGCCAATATGTAGGTCGTCCGTACCGCGCATTTCATTCGAATGATGATGCACGACTGGTTGCGGATAAGCTCAAATACGTCTTTAAAACGGGTCTATCTGCACAGCACGAGCACGAAGATCGCGATGGTAAATGCTTCTTTAAGACATTAAGTCCGGTTAAAGATCCCAAAAATGGCAGGGTTACTGCGGTAACAGTGGTTTCAAAGGACATTAGCGAGCTGAAGCGGATGGAGAAGGAACTGATGGAAACGCGGGATTATCTGAATAATATAATCGAGAGTTCTGCGGACACGATTACGGTCGTGGACATGAACGGAATCATTCAGGACTGGAACAAGGGTGCGGAGGAGATGATGGGCTATTGTGCTGAGGAGGTGATAGGCACACCAAGCGGTAAATTCTTCGTGGACCCCGCGGAATCGGATAGGATTAGGGAATGGGTGCGGAAGGAAGGCGTGATAAAAAACTACCGGACATCTGTGGTGAGAAAAGAGGGTAAGGTCATCCAGATCAGCATGTCTGCGGCATTATTGAAGGACAAGAACGGCGTACCGAGCGGTACAGTCCGGGTGAGCAGAGATATAACAAAAGAAGTGGAGCTGGAGCAGCGTATAAAAGATGAGCGGGACAACCTGAATTTGATATTTGAAAGTATGGCGGATGGCGTGTACGCTATTTCTGGTGACTATAAGATGGAATTCATGAACCGGGTTCTGAGGGATGAACTTGGAGAGCATGTCGGTGATATTTGTTATGCAGTGTTTCATGAGAGAGAAGAGCCGTGTCCTCTGTGCAAACTTCCGGAGGTGATGAAGGGAAAGACAGTGAGATGGGAATGGCATTCGCGGAAGAGGGACATATTTTACGACCTCATTGAGACGCCACAGCGGAATATTGACGGTACGAACTCGAAATTGACGATCTTCCGAGACATCACGGAGCGAAAGAATGCGGAGGAGGAGATTCGAAAGCTCAACCGTGAGCTGGAGTTGAAAGTGGTGGATTTGGAGAGTGTGACACGGATGAAGACGGAATTTCTATCCATCGCTTCACATGAATTAAGAACGCCTCTGACGCCAATGAAGGCGCAACTACAAATGCTGGAAGAAGGTTACAAGGGTAAAATGAATGAAGAACAAAGGGAGAGCATAGAACTCGTTCTCCGAAATCTGGCGCGATTGGATAACCTGATAAAAGATATTCTGGACATTTCCAGGATAGAAATGGGTCGGATCAAGCTGACATTCGAGTCTATGCGTATCAATGACGCAGTTAAGGAAGCGATGAAGATGCAGGAACCATTTGCTAAGGGGAAGGGCATAAAGATAATAGCGAAATTAGCCGAACTGCCGATCATAGTGGGGGATAGTGAAAGATTGCGACAGGTGATAGGGAATTTAATAAATAACGCAATAAAATTCTCGGATAATGACTCTGACGTGCTTATTGAGACCAGGCGTGCGGGTGATAACATTCTGTTTAGTATAACCGATTACGGGATTGGGATTGCCGAGGGGGACAGCGCGAAATTGTTCAAACCGTTCTCACAAATTGACTCGTCTATGGGTAGGAAACAGGGGGGAACCGGTTTGGGTCTGGCAATAGCAAAGGGTATTATCAACGCGCATAATGGCAGGATATGGATAGACAGCGAGCATGGAAAAGGCTCTACGTTCCTGTTCACCATCCCGATAAAACAGAAGATAAGAGAAGAAGAAGCGCCTTATATATGCTAGACCTGTAAGTATGGCAAAAACATCCAACCTCCTACCCGCCCTTCTTACGCTTATATCCTTTGTACACCTCCCGCTGCACAATAAACCTCATTATCTCGTTCGTTCCCGCGGGAATCATCGAGAGCCTTGCCATCCGGAACGCCCATTCTGCGGGATATTCGTTGCTAACCCCACGAGCACCCAGTATCTGTACCGTGTTATTCGCTACCTCATAGAACGCCTCAGAAGCCAGCAGTTTCGCCATCGCCGATTCCTTCTCGGCATTAAATCCGGCATCTATCAGCCTCACCGCATGATAAACCATCAACTTAGCTGCTTCTAACTTCGTCACCATATCTGCAACTTTAAAACTTATAGCCTCAAACCTGCTTATTGCCGTACCAAACTGCTCCCGTGCCATCGAATATCTTAACGCAAGCTCAAGTACCGGACTCGCCTCGCCCACCAGCATCGCGGCATATAACGCCCGTTCAATAGATAGTTCATCGAACAATATCTTCGCGCCTTCGTTCTCTCTGCCGAGCAAGTTCCCCCGGGGCACGCTCATCTCATTAAACCGGAGATGCGAATTCACAGTTCCGGGAAAACCGCCTAACAGATTATAATCCTCCACCACTTCAAATCCTTTGCCTGGTTCTACGATAAAAACGCTTAGCCCTGCCACAGGGTCAACTTCCGGAACCGTGATTGCCCACACTAACAGCACATCTGCCTGGCTCCCGTTCGTTATGTTCCTTTTCTCGCCTCTTATCACGTATTCGCCACCTTTCAGCTCTGCTCGCATCTCGATACGCATCACATCGCTCCCCGCCTCTGGTTCTGTTATGGCAATCGCACCTATTTTCGCACCGCTATTCATTGCTGGCAGGTACTTCTTCTTCTGCGTCTCAGTCCCATATCTGGCAATCATGGCATAGACATACGAGGATGTGGAATGTATCCATGCAAGTGGCACACATGCGGCACCAAGTTCTTCTGCTAATATCGCTTCACAGGTCAAGCTTCCGCTACCGTCATAATCCACGGGTAACACCTGGGCTAAGAATCCTCCTGCTCCAAGTTTCGCGTAGAACTCACGGGGATATAAATTCCGCTCGTTTATCTCCTGCTCTATTTTTTTCGCACCCTCGTGCTTAAGAAAATCCCTTAATGCACCCCGGAATTTGTTCTCGTCCACGGAGAATAGAATCTCTTCTTTTTTTAGCATCGCGGAGTTACTCCCGTTTTTTTATTTATTGTATTTACTATTAGGTCATATGACCTCCTCTACATAACACCCATAGACATACGACACCATAAAAAGGTCTCATTTAAATCGTTACCTGTCCCAGCAGCTTCTTCGGCTTCCTTCTCATGCAATGAGCCATGTTTAGAGAGTTATCGGTCCGGGAAAGCTCAAGCTTCTTTCCATCGAGCCTATTTTCACGGCATGGTCGCCCTTTAGCAAATATAACGTTAGAGATGCGATGAACAGTCCGAAGGATATGCTTCTAATCCTATTTCCCTGGAGGATTATCGTTGCGTCTTTAACTTCTACCTTCGATTCTGCTTTGAAATCATATCTGATTCTCTTAATCTCCATTAATCCCGATTTTACAACAAACTCCACATAGACCTTAAAAGGCGGTAGTTTCTTGGTTAGACGCATAACTATGGCATGGTCCTTTTTACCACGAATTGCATCTTTGCACTCTTTTTCGTTCGTTATTTCCTCTATCGTAAGTTGCAACAAACCCTTTGAAAGATATTGGGACAAAATCTCAACGATCTTCTTTGTCAAGTCCTTTTTTACTACATCTACTCCCAAGCCGGATTTAGTAAACCATTTTTTAGCTTCGGAGAAATCCTCTATTCCACGACTGTCAATCATTTTATTTATCTCCTCTACAAGCTCCCTGCTATATAAATCTGGCGTTAAACTTTCTCTCATAACCGCTCTATTCCTCCTCTTACTTCTACGTTAATTGGATATTGTTGCAAATCAGGTTCATACATGCTCTCAATACCTCCTCTTGTTTCAATGTTTATTTTTGGCTGCGGAGGCTTCTTTGGTATCAGGTATTTCAAAATAACTGCTGCCGTGGTAGTAGATATTGCTATAACAATGATGAGCGGCACCAGATCCGGATGTTCAAGCTCCCCCGGGGGGATAAAAATCTCGGGCGTCCTTGCTATGTTATTCTCTTCATCTAGCTCTGTGATGTGCGCCTCGGGATCGACTTCAACCAGAAGCGTATGTGTTCTTCCTCGCTCTTCCTCAGGGATCTCTATCCATACCTCCACCGTTGTTGTCTCATCGGGATCTAAACCCGGGACTGGACTTGTCCGACCTGGCAAGCCGTAGTCTGGATCACCAGCATAAACCATTGTTCCGGGAGCCCAGGTATTACCTTGATTTGCGATTTCCACTAAGAGCACAAGAACACGGTCGTCATCTTCAAACCAGTGGTCAGCGGACGAAATGATTAAATCGGGTCCCTCTTCGGGTGCTGGACGTGGCGTTACTACGGGGGACAGTATAGGCGTTGGTGTTGGGAGAGCAGGTCCCTTAACCCAGAACTTGTTGCCAGTCAGAGTCTTCTCCTCCAGTGGTATGACATATTCGATCCAGTTGCTGGTGTGGACGGTTCCACCCACCGTTGTCGCACCAGCGGATTCGTAGCCTGGCGGGCCGGTTTCACGGATGGAATAAAACTCATAGCCGACAGGGACCTCCAGGCTGTACCAACCTCGCTCATCGGTCGTGGTGCTGGCAATCAGAACGCCGGAGTTCGGATAAGGTCTTTTAGCACCATAGAGCTCTACAGTAGCGTCTTGTAAGGGGTAGCTCTCGTCAACAACCTCGCCTTCATAGACCCGCCCCGATAGTAATAATGGCAGTTCGACCGCCTCAAACTCGACATCGTCAACTGCCAAATTATTCATCAATATCGTATCTGGCAAGAAGCTCACAACTGCATGGATAATATCTACACTTTCCGAGGTAACTTCAAGCGGGGTCCGAATCGGCAGTGGCTCGCCCTGCAAAGCGAGTATTTCCTCTGCGAGACCTACTTCTTTGCCATTAATATCAAAGGCTTTTAATATTACCGTGCGAGTTTCATCGATCCTTGCGGAATAGCCTATCCGGACTTTTACGCGACTTTGAGCACGTGTGAAGCTCATCTCAATAGGCATTGTGCAGAACTCCCGGGCATAACATTGTTCGATGGCTTTCGTACCGGAATGAGCGAAGTCAGGAATAGCAAGTCCTTTAGAATAATCCAGAGCAACCAGGCTATTGAAGGTAATCCCTTTATTTTCATATTGTGTGGAAACTTCAACTTGACCGCTCTCCCCTGGTCCGCTGCTCGATAAATCCTCAAAATCAATCACGATAGGTTCAGCTGAGACTGTCACAATAGAACCTATAAACTCACCTACTAAGAGTCCCATTACGACAAATAACGTTCCAATCAGGTGGTGTCTCATCATGCTCCTCTCTAAAATCCAGAGTAGTTTCCTCACATAAATAACATAACCCTATTTTCATTAAAACTTGTGGGAGCCACACTCAATATGCAATAGATAAATCTTCGGCCGCCATCAATCTGCGTTGTTCCATCTGCTTTCTGGTCAGTTTAAGCCCTTTCGGCATTTTGTATTCCATAAGCATTGGAATACTCTTTAAATATCTAAATCTGTTGCCTAATCAATGCGGTGAACTATAACTGGTTTTCCTGCACATACCCGCGACCGTCGCTAGTGGGCGGACCAAAAAACAGGAGGCAACCTTTACAAACCCCATAGCGCAGAATGAACGTAGGTGTCATACTGATGAAAGGTTAAAGTCATCCAACAAGTTTCGCTCGCTCACCTGCACGGTCAGCATCCCCCCGCTGAGTGTGGCATCCAACTGCACGATATCCTCACCTGTCCAAAGATCCTCTGGGTCAGTCACAGTGGCACTGACAGCACTTGCGATACCGCTCGCACACACGAGAGCAACAATAATGATGAGCAAAACGAATATCAGGTTATTTTTTCCCATTTTTTATACCTCTTCATATCTAACAGCCCCAACCACTAGAGTAGGAGGGGGTCTTTCGACCTCCGTCCCCTCATCGAACCGTACGTACGGATTTCCCGTATACGGCTCTCCTTTGGCGTTGCCCCATTGCAGGGAGTGAGATTCTCACCACTCAGGGTTCAAGAGCGTAGATAAAGATTTCAAACCCAGATTTCGCAGAAATTCATTGGTTATGCGACAATTACTGAGATAACTCTTCTTTTTC